>JACMMK010000426.1 GCA_014379045.1 Burkholderiales bacterium | reverse complement strand
GGCGAGCCCCCGGAAGTAACCCTCGGCGGGACCATTGGTCGGCCCGACACCGACGCGGCGCCCGTCCAGATCTGCCGTGCGCGTGAGCTTGCGGCTGCGCAACGTCGCGGTCTGAAACGAGGTCTCGTACATGGGAAAAAGCGCGCGGACGTTTTCGTGCCGTCGTCCGGCGGCGAAGGCGATGCCGTTCACCGCCTCGAAGGCCGAACCGAGGAACGCGGTGCCGAGGATCATCGGCTCGCGCTCGACCACGCCCAGGTTCTCGTTCGAGCCGCCCGAGGTGCGGACCTCGACGGCGATACCGGAGCGGGCGGTGACCACCTTGGCGATGCCGCGCCCGTAGGGCAGGAACGCGGAGCCCTCGCCGGCGGTCATCAGCGCGACCGAGGCGGGTTCGGTCGTGGCGCAGCCGGTGGCTAATGCCGACCCGGCCAGTGCTGCGGTGGCGGCAAGGAGCACGCGCCGCCGCGAGGGTTCGGGGTTCATCGAGGGGCGCTCCGCCTGTGCTTGTTGTTGAAGCGCATGGTACCGCGCAGCGCCGGGCCTGATCGGATGCTGCGCCGGCACGGGATGCAGCGCGAGGTCGTGGGCGCCGGTGACCTTTCCGCGGTTGGTCCGAAAGGATCCAATATGTCAGATATTGCGCAGCGTGTTGTCCCGTGCGTGGCTTAGGCTCCAGCAACCGACTCCACAACCGTTCCAGTCAAACCGTCCGATCGTCGACGAAAGGTGCACTCATGAATCTCAAGCAAGCCCTCAACGGTGCGTTTTGTGCCGCAGTGCTGAGCGCCACCGCGCCGGCGCTGGCCAACCTGGTCACCAACGGCAACTTCAGCGCGGGCAACACCGGCTTCGGTTCGGATTACGGCTTTTCTCCGGCGGGAAACGGTACCGAAGGTCAGTACACGGTGCGCACCAACCCGTCGCCCTGGAACTCGAACTTCGTCAGCGCGCTCGATCACACGAACGACGCGGCGCGGCTGATGTTCGTCGGCAACGGCTCGCCGACGCTGGGTGAACGCGTCTGGTTCACGCTGGCGCCCATTGCGGTCACCCCGGGCACGGACTACTTCTTCGAAGCATTCGTGATGAACGTGTGCTGCCTGCCGTCGTATACCGGCGACAACAGCCCGTCGATCCTCGGCTTCTACGCGAACGGCGTGCTGATCGGCACCCGGACGACGAGTCTCGCGAACGTCGGCCTGTGGGAAGGGTTGAGCACCAACTGGAATTCGGGCGCCGCGACGAGCGTCAGCCTCGAACTGAAGAACGCGAATATCGCCCGCGGCGGCAACGACTTCGCGGTCGACGACATTTTCCTGGGCACCACGTCGACAGTGGCGACGATTCCGGTCCCGGCCGCGCTGCCGCTGCTCGCCAGCGGACTGGTCGCATTCGGGTTCATCGCGCGCCGGCGCAAGAGCGCTTGATCACGACGCGCTCGCCTGCATGGCGAGCGCGTCCGGTCGGCGTCGTGCTCACTGCGCGACGTTCGGCACGACGCGCCCGTTTCACTTCTTGTGCATCGGCGGTGCGCTGCGCCGTAGCTTGGTAGGCCGCGACTCGATGGAGCGGGCGTCGTCGGTCGTGGAGTCGTGGGCAGGTCCGGGTCGCGCGCTCGGTGGCGCAAGGTTCTCGGCAAACACCTCGCTCGCGATGCAGAGCGCGCCCGCAGCGGCCGGAACCCCGCAGTAAACGGCGGTATGCAGGATCGCCTCGCCGATCTCGACCGCGCTCAAGCCATGGCGCAAAGCGATCCGGATGGCCATTCGAAGCTCGTTCGGTCGGTTCAGCGCGATCAATAAGCCCAGGTTCATCAGAATCCGCCGCTCGATCGACAGTGCCGGACGCGACCAGACCTGACCCCACGCCCACTCGGTCATCGCATCGCGCATCGGCGTGAGTACGGGATCGAGGCCGGCGTCGGCATCACGGATATGCTCATCGCCGGCGATCCGCCGGCGCACCGCCTGCGCCGTCGATGGCGGCGTGCGCGTGCGTGCCACGCCGTATCAGTCCGGTTTCGCGCCGGCGCGGCGGACGACTTCGCCCCACTGCGCGATCTCACGCTGGATATGCGTCGCGAACGCCTCCGGCGTACTGCCGACGATCTCCATTCCGAGCACGCTCATCCGGTCACGCACCTCGGCGAGACCGAGCACGCCGACGATATCGCCATGCAGGCGCTCGACGATGGGGCGCGGCGTTCCGGCGGGCGCGGCGAAGCCGAACCAGGTACTCGCCTCGAAATCCTTCACACCCGCCTCGCCCATCGTCTGCAGCCCGCCGGGGATCGCGGGGCGCACCTGTCCTGCGACGCCCAGCACCTTCAGGCGCCCGGCGCCGACCAGTCCGTTCGACGAGGCGTGGCTGGTGAACGCGACATCGGGTTCGCCGCGCGCGGTGTCGGTCAGCAGCGGCGGCGCGCCCTTGTACGGAACATGCGTCATATCGAGGCGCATCTGCATTTTCAGCAACTCGCCGGCGAGGTGGCCGATGTTGCCGTTGCCGGCCGAGCCGAAGGTGGCCTTGCCCGGATTGCCGCGCGCGAAGGCGATGAACTCGCTGAGCGTGCTGAACGGTTTGCTCGGCGAAGCGACTACCAGCAGCGGCACGCGGACTGCTTGAGTGATCGGCGCAAAGTCCTTCGCCGCGTCGTAGGGCAGGTTCGGGTATAGCCCGGGCGCGATCGCGTTCGGCCCCATGTCTGCGAGCAGCAACGTGTAGCCGTCCGGCGCTGACTTCGCGACCATGCCCGCGGCCACGGTGCCCCCGGCGCCGGGTCGGTTGTCGACCAGTATCGTCTGCGCAAGTCGCGGACCGAGGCGCTCGGACACGAGGCGGGCGAGAATGTCGGTGCCGCCGCCCGGTGCGTAAGGCACGATGATGCGAATCGTTTTGCTGGGAAAGGCGTGTGTCGATGTTTGCGCGATAGCCGGCGCGTCGCATACCAGGCCCGCTGGAGGGACGGCAAATGCGATGAGCGCGAGGCGCGTGAGCGTATGCGAACGCATCGAACTTCTCCTTCGCTGTGAGCGAGTACCCGGCAACAATCGAATGGATCCGTGCGCGCGCCCGGACCTGTCGGTGACCGCCGTCACTCCGGCTTGATGCCGGCGAGCTTTACCACCTGCGCCCAACGCGCGATCTCGCTCGCCATGTAGGCGCGGAACGCGTCCGGCGTGCTGCCGAGCAGTTCCATGCCCTGCGTACGCAGCTTGTCCAGCACCGCGGGCGGTCGCAGCGCGTCGACGATTTCGCGCTGCAATCGATCGACGATCTCGCGCGGTGTGCCTGCCGGTGCAGCGAAGCCGAACCAGGTGCTGACCTCGTAGCCCGCAATCCCGGCATCGGCGATCGACTGGATCGCCGGCATCGTCGCCGGTCGCTGCTGGCCCGCCACGCCGACGACCTGGAGTTTCCCCGCCTGTATCTGTCCCAGCGCGGAGGCGAGGCTGACGAAGCCGATGTCGACCCGTCCCCCGACCACGTCGACGAGCAGCGCCGAGCCGCCCTTGTACGGTACATGCTGGACCTTCAACGACGCCTGATGCTCTAGCAATGCCCCGGCGAGATGCCCGACGCTGCCGTTGCCCGATGTTGCATAGGTCAGTTTGCCCGGATTGACACGCGACCACGCGAGCATCTCGGTGACGTTCGCGAACGGCGCCGCAGGCGAGGCAACCATGATCAGTGGAACGCGTACCGCCTGCGTGATCGGTTCGAAATCCTTCAATGCATCGTACGGCAGGCGGCTGTACAGTCCGGGCGCGATCGCGTTCGGCGCGATATCGGCGAGCAGCAGCGTGTAGCCGTCGGGCGGCGCCTTCGCGACCATTGCCGCGCCGATGGTGCCACCGGCACCGGGACGGTTCTCGACCAGCACCGCCTGCCCGATGCGCGGACCAAGCTGTTCGGCGACGATGCGTGCGAGCACGTCGGCGCCACCGCCGGGCGCATAGGTCACGACGATGCGTATCGGCTTGGAAGGGAAGGGTTGAGCGTGGCTGCCCGACGGGCCGAGCCACGCACAAGCCGCGAGCAATGCGCAGGTCGCTGTCGCGCAAACGCGTCGGTTCATGATGATTCCTCCTGGTTTGATGTGCGAATCGTTGGAAGCAGCATTCGGTACTTGGAGCCGCCGCTGCGGTCACCGCCGCAAGCGCTCGAGTACCTGTTCGAGTCGGTTCTCCGGTAAGCCGCACGTCGGCGTCGCGGTTGTTGCGGAACGCGGCGTCGCTTTAGACGGCTCGGAGCGGGTAAGCGGAACGGATGCGACGCACAGGCTCGGCGCGCCGGAAAGTCGTGCCAGACGCGCTCGGCATTCGCGCTGGGTGGCCGCGTCGGCCACCCAGAAGTCCAGGCCGCGGGCGCGGTGCTCCGCGATCAGCCGGTCGTCGTCGTCCTTCATCGCGCGCCAGCGACCTGTCACCTTGCGTTCGGCTTCGAGCGCAGCGAGCGCGAGCAGGTCGACGTGCGTGTCCGCGTCCGCGTCATCACGGCGCTGCGCCACGAGCAGATACACCAGCACCAGCAGGCTGGGAAGCGAGACGCCATGTGGTGCGCGCATGCCGAGCGTCGATGCCCAACCGCCGACCGAGGCCGAGAAACCGTCCAGTTCACCGCTCGCCAAAGCGGCCTCGACCCGGCCGATCGGCAGCTCGACCGACACGATCCCGAGCGCGTCGAACGTGCGCGCATAGAGCGCGCCGCCGGGGATGCGTATGCGCAGCCCCTCGAGGTCTGCGAGCGCGCGCACCTTCGCATCGCGCAACCACATTACCTGATCGGCGGCGCGCATGATGCCGAGTACGCGCAAGCCGCGTGCGCACGCGACGTGATCGGCGGCGGCCACCACCTCGGCGGCGTTCGACGGTGCGCACATCGTCACGTCGTCGAGCGCGTAGGGGCGCAGCAGTGCGACCAGCTCTGGCACGGGATGTTCGAGGTGGCACGCGTTCAGCCACGCCAGATCGAGCGTGCCGCGACGCACGTCGTCGAGCATCCGGGCCCCCGAGCTGCTTAGGTCGGCGCACTCGAAACGCACGTCGAGCGTCGCGCCCCCCGCGTCCTGCAGCGCCTGCGCGTGCGCGGCGAGATACGTCAGACGATGGTGTCCTGGGGGGATGTCGTGCGCGATGCGAAACGTACGTGCGCTCATGATGGCGCCACGAGATCGGCACACTTCTCCGCAATCATCACGGTCGCCGCTGCAGTGTTGCCGCGCACGATGTTCGGCATCACCGAGGCGTCGACGATGCGCAGGCGATCCAGACCACGCACGCGTAACTGGGCGTCGACGACCGCGTGCGCGTCGTGACCCATCCGGCACGTACCGACCTGATGATGACCGGGGCCGGTGTTTCGGCGCACATAGCGTTCGCGCGTCGCACGATCCTTGTCGGTCAATTCTGCGGTCAGACAGGCGCCGATGAACTGACGCAGCGGCGCCGCGTCGGCGACCCGTGCTACCTGCTCCATGCCGGCGAGAAAGACATCCACCTCGCTCGGGTGATCGAGCCAGCCAGGCGAAATGACAGGTTTCGACAACGGGTCGGCCGAACGCAAGCCGATACGGCCGCGGCTGTTCGGCTGCAGCATGCACAGCGCGATCGTGAAGCCTTCCTGCATCAGCGGGTCGTTCGAACGGCCGAAGCCGCGCAGACGCGCGACGCCAAGCGAGCGCACGAAAAACCATTGCAGATCGGCAGCCGGCGATTGCGGACTTGCCCGGGTGAAGGCACCGCCTTCGACCGGGAAGCGGGTCGCCGGGCCGGATCCGGCGAACATCGCCTGCGCCATTGCGCCGAGCATGCGATCTGCACGAATCTGCGTGTAGACCGTGAGCGGACGGTTGCAGGTGAAGCGGATCGGCAACTGCACGTGATCGGTCAGGCCGCGCCCCACGCCCGGTAACGCATGGCGAACAGCAATGCCGTGCGGTTCGAGGTCCGCGGGTTCCCCGATACCCGAGAGTTGCAGCAGTTGCGGACTGTTGACCACCCCGCCGCACAGGAACACTTCGGATGCCTCGATGCGTTCCCGACGACCTGCCGTCGCATACTCGACGCCGGTCACGGTCGTTCCGTCGAGCAACAACCGCGTCGCGTGCGCGCGGGTGATCAGTTCGAAGTTTGCGCAGCGGCGGGCGAGGGGCAGGTACGCGGTCGCCGTGCTCGAACGCAGCCCGCGGTCGATGCAGAAATCGTAACGGCCGAAGCCTTCCTGCACCGCACCGTTGAAATCGTCGTTGTGCGCGAAGCCGGCCGCAACGCCGGCTTCGACGAACGCGTCGTACAGAGGGTTCGGATCGGTCGCGCGCGCGACGACCCATGGGCCTTCATTGCCGTGGTGCGCATCGTGACGGTCGAGATGGTGCTCGGCGCGCTTGAAGTACGGCAGTACGTCGGCATGTCGCCAGCCCTCGTTGCCGGCGTCCGCCCACGCATCGAAGTCGGCAGCGGCGCCGCGCACGTAGATCATGCCGTTGATCGACGTCGATCCCCCGACGACCTTGCCCCGCGGCCAGATGACGCTGCGCCCGTCGGCGCCTGCGATCGGTTCGGTCTGATAATGCCAACCGTGCCAACCCTCGCGCAGTGCCTTGCCGACTGCCATCGGGACCTTGAGCAGCGGGCTCCAGGCGTGCCCGCCTGCTTCGAGCAGTACCACGCGCGCGCGCGTGCGCTGGGCAAGCCGCGTGGCGAGGACGCAGCCGCCGGCGCCGGCACCGATGACGACCAACGTGTCCGCAGCGCGCGCCATCGTCAGAGCGTCGGCGAGCACGGCGCTGGCGCGAGCGCGATGCGGGCGACGCTGCGCACGGATCCGGCGATCGACCGCTGCACGGAGTCATCGCTGTCGGCTGCGTCACGCAGCGAATAGACTGAATGGGGGTCGGGACTTTCACACGTCCAGACACCCATGCGCTCGGTGGTGCCCGGCGCGAGCAGCGCCGCTACGACCGACGCGGCGCGAAACGCCACGCAATGAAAGGTCGTCATCTGTGCGACCGGCGCCCGTACGGGAGTCCAGTCCGCTTTCGGCGTCAACAATGCGACGCGCTGCGCAGCGATCAGCGGCACGATCGGCTGGACGAAGGTTTCGACCCAGGTGACGTCGGTAGCCAGTTCGCCGCGCGTCGCGGCGCGCTGCTCGAACGAGTCGTAGGACCACAGATGATGGAGCTGCTGCACCCCGGCGCGATCGGCAAGCCACATGCCGAGCAGTGCACCCGGCCGCGATCTTCGCAGCGGTAACGCGATCTCCTCGAACAGCGCGAGAAAGCGAGCTCGCCCGGCATCGTGAAAATCGTAGATTCGATACTCGTGCAAGATCATCGGCTGGAGTCGGCCGTCAGTCGAGCGACGGCAGACCGTAGTGGGTGAGGGCGCTGCCGCCTGCGCCTGCACCCTTGCGCCATGCCTCCGCGAGCCGCTGCAGGAATTGCGCATACGAGCTGGCCGGACGACCGAGCAGCATCGACAGCACCTTGGCATTGCCCGCTGGCATGCCGTACTCGTCGTAATCGGTGAACATCGCCCTGATCTGATCGAGTTCCTCGGTGCGCATCCGGCTGAAGAACGGCATCCGGCGACACGCGTCTAGGTACGCTTCGACCGGTACCTTGACGGCGCGTACCTCCCGCCCGAGCGCATTCGACATCAGGCGCGCGATCTCGACGCGGCTCAGAAACGAGTTCGAACCGCACAGTTCGTAGGTGCCGTAGGCGTGATCGGGCTCGGTGAGGACATTGGCCGCCGCCTCGGCGAGATCGTCCAGATCAACCCACGTCAGGCGGCGCTCCGGGTCATACGGCAACTGCCATTCCCCGCGCTCGACGATCGTGGGCCACGTCCAGTTGACGTTCTGCATGTAGTTGGTCGGCAGCATCACCGTGTAAGGCAGACCCGAGCGGTAGAGGTCCCACTGGATCAGCTCCTTGGCGAAGTGATAGTTGATGTTCTGCAGATACGGGGCCATCACCCCGTGCAGCACGAAATGGCGCAGACCGGCCCGAACCGCTGCATCGACCACGCCGCGCCCCATCTCGTGTTCGCGGAAGCTGAGCGTCGGCGCGATGTGATAGAGCCGCTCGACCCCACGCATCGCGTCGCCTAATGCTTGCGCGTCGCGCAGATCGCCCCGGAACGCCTGGGCGCCCAGCGCGCGCACCTTGTCCGCGGACGCCTCGCTCTGTACGAAGCCGCGCACCGCGGCGCCGCGCGCGACCAGCAGCCGGATGATGCGGGTGCCGGTCTGTCCAGCCGCCGAGGTGATCAGGATCACGTTGCTTCCTCCGTACGGTCGCGGCGTCGGCCGCGTCCCGGTGCTGCTCAGTCAGGCTGCGCGTCGATGAAGCTGAAGCCGATCGACTCGAGGCGCGCGGCGACTTCAGGGCCGAAGCGTTGTTTGAAGCGTGCGCTCTCCTCGGGGGCGAAGCCGATGTCGTTGTAGTCCTGCTCCGCCTCGCCTGTGATCATCACCAGGAGATAAGCGGTTTCATCGGTGACGTTCGTGAAGTCGCGGCAAACGCCCCGTGGCACGGCGATCATGTCGAACGGATCGAGCATCAGCTCGTGCTCGCCGGCGTCGCCCCAGCGGATGCGAAAGCGTCCTTTCAGGCAGAAGAAGTGCTCGGTCGTCTGGAAATGGGCGTGCAGCATCGGTTTGTCGCCCGGCGGGCACTCGGCAATGATGACCGCGAGCTTGTCGTCGCTGAGTATCGCCGGGGTGGCCGACATCGGACCGGCGTCGCCCGACGGCGCCATCAGCGTGTAGAGCGTCTTCGCGGTCACCATCTCGTAGGCTTCACTCGGGATGCCCGCGTCCTTGCGGTAGTAACTGCTCTGGGGTTTGAGCGAGCGAAAGCGGGCGACGCGCGTGTTCATCTGCTCCGGGGTCACCGAGCGGGTAGGCGGCAATGCGGATGCGGCAGGCATGGGAGGGAGAGCGCTCTTCGTGGGGATGCAAGAAAGTCTGGGCGCGGCCAGCCCAGAACACAAATACCGAATGTTTTTGTCACCCATGCATAATCGTTATGCGACACATCGCGGATCGGAGCCTCGTCGTTGAACTTCCTGCAGCTGCGCTATTTCCTGAAAGTCGCCGAGCTGGGCAGCATCAGCGCGGCCGCGGCAGCTATCTGGGTGTCGCAGCCCGCAGTGAGCCGGCAGATAAGGCTGCTCGAGGAAGCACTCGGCACGCGCCTGTTCGAACGCGAAGCGCGTGGCGTGCGCCTGACCGAAGCGGGTTCGTCGGTTCACGGCCGTGCGCAGCAGTTGCTGCGCGAGCTGGAGAGCATCAGGGCAGATATCGGCCGGACGGTGAAATCGCCGAAGGGTCGCGTAGTGCTGGGCATCCCGCCTTCGTTACGACGCCTGATCACGGTGCCGATGTTGACGAGGGTCGCCCAAACCTATCCCGATGTCGTGGTAAGCGTGATCGAAGGCACGACCCAGCGCATGCACGAAGCCGTCGGCGCGGGGCACAGCGACATCTCGGTCGTATCCTCACTCGATGCGAACCAGGCGTTCTCGGAGCGGCCGATCGTGTCCGAGCAACTTTTCCTCGTCGGGTCGTCGCAGGCGCGACTGCGCAGCCGCAGCGAGGTCTCGGTGCGCGACCTCGCCAGCCTGCCCCTGATACTGACATCGTGGCCGAACAGTCTTCGCCGCATCGTCGAAGGTGCGGCGCGGCGCACGAAGCGCCCGTTCGCGCCGCGTTTCGAGGCCGAGCAGGTGCCGTTGCTGCTCGATCTCGTGCAGGCCGGTCTGGGCTACACGGTGCTACCCTCGTGTGCGGTTCAGGAGCAACTGCAGGCGCGTCAGCTCACGGCATCGCCGATCCGCGCCTGCTGGATCGATTGGGTCCTGGTGCGCTCACGCGAGCGCGTGCCCACCGCGGCCAGCCAGGCCATCATGACGCTGCTCGAGGCGACATTCGTGTCGGCCGCCGGAAGCGGTACGTGGCGTACTGCAAGGCTGCTGCCGCCGGCCTGAAATGGGTGCGCCGGCCTGGCTTCACCGACGCTTCTACTCCGACGTTACTTCAGAATCTGAAACAGGTTGTGATGCGAATCGGTGAACGTTGCCAGGTTCTTCCGGTCGGCGATCGGCTGGATCACGTCCTTCAACCGTGGATGTTCGAGCAGCGCCTTGTTGCGCGTGACGATGACCTGATCGGTCGATGACTGCCAGTAGGTTGCGCCACCGGTGTTCTGCGGGCTGTCCGATACCAGCACCGCCTCCATGCCGACCTCGAGCGCGAGGCGCTTGATCACCGGCATCAGGTCGATGTACCGGTTGGTCGCCTGGAACATGATGACGCCGTCGGGCGCGAGGTGCTTCACGTAGAGCGCCATTGCCTCGCGCGTGATCAGGTGCATCGGAATCGAATCGCCCGAGAAGGCGTCGATGCCGAGCACCTGATAGCCGTGCGGCGACTCGCGTTCGAGCGACAGACGCCCGTCGCCGATGACGACGGATGTCTTCGCCGCAGTGCCCTTCAGGAAGGTGAACTCGCGCTTCTCGATCTCGATCACCTTCGGACTGATCTCGTAGAACGTGAGTGCGTCGCCCGCGCGTCCGTATGCGGCGACCACGCCCGCGCCCAGGCCGATGATGCCGACCTTGCGCGGACCCGGGGCGATCTCGTTCATCGCCGCGAACATGCGACCGTAGCCCGAGGTGGGGCCGAAGTAGTCGCTGGGTGTGTTCTGGAACTTCTCGCCGAGCAGCTGTCCACCGTGGATGATGCTGCCATGGAGCATCGCGCGATAGTCGGTGCCGTCGTATTCGCGATCCCGGATGCGCACGACGCCGTAGAAGTCGCGCTCCATCACGCGCATCTCGTCCTTGTACTCGAGCATGCCCTGCGTCGCGTACCACGCGGTGGCGAACACCACGGCGGCCCCGAGCAGCAACTGCACGCCGCGTAACTGCACCATCAGCAGCAGCGCCAGGGCGACGAGCGAGAGGTTGAGTTCGAAATAGCCCTCGAGCGTCAACGGCGCGACGATCGCGATCAGCACCGCGCCGAGCGCACCGCCGACCGACATCATCAGATAGAAGCGCGTCAGGTGCCGCGGATCGGGCTTCAGGCGCGCAAGCTCGCCGTGACAGAACATGCAGGCGACGAACAGGCCGGCGAGATAGAGCGGCGCGGCGACGCTCAGCGACAGCGACGGGATCTTCCACGCCATCAACGGCAGACCCGGGATCAGCAGCCCGATGTACAGCCAGCGCACGTACCAGCGAGGGTGGTCGAAACACAGGATGAAGGTGATCAGGTACAGCGACAGCGGTATCACCCACATGAACGGGACGCTGGCGATGTTCTGCGTGATGTGGTTCGAGATCGCGAGCAGCATCACCGAGCCCATCGCCGAGAGCGCGAGCCATTGCGCCTGGGTGCCCAACTTCGGTGCCGTCGACGCGGCTTCCGCGGTGCTCTGTCGCGCGCTCGCCGGCATCGGGTTGTCGCGCGCGGCCTTCAGCGAAATCCAGCCGGTCGCGGCGCAGACCACGACGAAGCCCGCATAGATCGCCGACCAGCCCCAGCCCAGGGTCGAAAGGTCGAGCCACGGTTCGAACAGGACGGGGAACCCGAGCAGCGCCAGCAACGAGGCGAAGTTCGACAGCGCGAACAGCCGGTACGGCACGCCGGTGCGAAAGCGCTGCCAGTACCAGGTCTGCAACAGCGGTGTGGTGGTCGACAGCAGGAAGTAGGGCAGGCCGATCGTCAGCGTCAGCAGCAGCAGAATTCGCCCGATCGGTTCTTCGTCGCCGATCGGCTTCCAGGTTTCGGAGGCGAGGATCGGCAGCGAGACGAGCGACACCGCCATCAGTCCGATATGCAGCCAGGTCTGGCGCTTCTGACCCAGTCGGGTGGTCAGATCGGCGTAGGCGTAACCGGCAAGTAGCGTGCTCTGGAAGAACACGAGGCAGGTCGTCCACACCGCCGCCGAGCCGCCGAACCACGGCAGGATCTGCTTGGCGATGATCGGTTGCACCAGGAACAGCAGAAAGGCAGAAAGGAAGATCGTCCCTGCATAAGGCAGCGTGGCGGACATCGACAGACTCGGTACGGGTGCGGCAGGTGCGGTGGCGGACATCAGCGACTCGGTTGGCGCGGCGACGCCGCAGGGGGAGGGGGCGGCATATAAGACATGGAAGACAGGGCCGCAGCAGAGCACGCGGCGACTACGACCTGGCCGCGTGAAACGGGCGGCGCACAGGACACAGCCACGGTGAAGCGCGCGGCCGCGGCAAATCAGGAATCAGACAAAGCCGCGGATTATCCGCGAAACGCAGTCGACCCGGTGGCCGTTGACCCGCTCGGGGTCTCGCGCGTGCGCGCCTCTGGGGAGCCGGGGATCGCCGCTTCTGAAGACCGTCGCTCAGTGGTCGAGGATCTTAGAAAGAAAATGCTGCGCGCGCTCGGAGCGGGGACTGCCGAAGAAGTCCTCCTTTTTCGCGTCTTCGACGATCTCGCCCCGGTCCATGAAGATCACGCGGCCCGCGACCTTGCGCGCGAACCCCATCTCGTGCGTGACCACCATCATCGTCATGCCCTCGTGCGCGAGTCCGACCATCACGTCGAGCACTTCATTGATCATCTCGGGGTCGAGCGCCGAGGTCGGTTCGTCGAACAGCATCGCGATCGGATCCATCGACAGCGCGCGCGCGATCGCGACCCGCTGCTGCTGTCCGCCGGAGAGCTGGCCCGGGAACTTGTCCTTCTGCGCGATCAGCCCGACGCGATCGAGCAGCTTCAGTCCGCGTGCGTTCGCCTCGTCGGTCGAGCGTCCGAGCACCTTGACCTGCCCCAGGCTGAGATTCTGGGTGATCGACAGGTGCGGGAACAGCTCGAAATGCTGGAACACCATGCCCACGCGCGCGCGCAGCTTCGGCAGGTCGGTCTTGCGGTCGCCGACGGAGATGCCGTCGACGATCACGTCGCCCTTCTGGAACGGCTCGAGCGCGTTCACGCATTTGATCAACGTCGACTTGCCCGAACCCGACGGCCCGCACACGACGACCACCTCGCCCTTCTCGACGCTGGTCGTGCAGTCGGTGAGCACCTGAAAGGCGCCATACCATTTCGAGACATTGCGGATGTCGATCATCGCCATGCGGTTCTCCAGCGAGCGTTCAACGAATGACCGCGATCTTCCTCTGCAGTTGCCGTACCGCCAGCGACAACGTGAAGCAGATGACGAAGTAGACGAGCGCGACGAACACGTACATCTCGATCAGCCGGCCGTCGCGCTGCGCGATCTTGGCGGCCGCGCCGACGAAATCCGTGGCCGAGATCACATAGACGAGCGAGGTGTCCTGGAACAGGATGATCGTCTGCGTCAGCAGCACCGGGATCATGTTGCGGAACGCCTGCGGCAGCACGACGAGGCGCATCGACTGCGAATACGTCAACCCGAGCGCATAGGCGGAGTACACCTGCCCGCGCGGGATCGACTGGATGCCGGCGCGCATGATCTCGCAGAAATAGGCCGCCTCGAACATGATGAAGGTGATGATGGCGGTGCGCTCGGCGCCCACCTGCGGCGGACGCTCGGCGCCCAGCGCTGCCTGCAGGAGCAGCGGCACCAGAAAGAAGAACCAGAAGATCACCAGCACCAGCGGGATCGAGCGCATCAGGTTGACGTAGCCGGCTGCGATCAATGCGAGCGGCTTGATCGGCGACAGCCGCGCGAGCGCGAGCAGGGTGCCGAAGAACAGGCCGCCGAGTGCCGAGATCGCCGTCAGCTGCAGCGTGTACTGCATGCCTTGCCACAGGTAGGGCAGCGAGCCGGTGATGACCGTCGTGTCGAACTGCATTCGCGCGCGCCGGCTACTTGCCCCCGGCGATATAGCCGGGTACCGCGGTGCGCCGCTCGATGACCGCCATCACGCGGTTGGCGGTCATCGCGATCGCGATGTAGATCAGCGTCGCTGCGGTGAACGCCTCGAAGAAGCGGAACGTGTATTCCCCCATCTCGCGGGTGCGGAAGGTGAGTTCGGCGAGGCCGATCGTCAAGGCGATCGACGTGTTCTTGATCAGGTTCATCGTCTCGCTGGTGAGCGGCGGGATGATGATGCGGTAAGCCATCGGCAGCAGCACGAACCGGTACATCTGCACGGTATCGAGCCCGATCGCCTGGGCGGCATCGCGCTGGCCGCGCGGCAGCGACTGGATCCCGGCGCGCACCTGCTCGGCGATCCGCGCCGAGGTGAACAATCCTAGGCACAGCGTCGCAGAAAGGAACTGCGCCTCGGCTGGGTCGGCGGCGACGACCCAGCGCTTGAGCGGCGGAATCACCTCCGGCAACACGAAGTACCAGAGGAACATCTGAACCAGTAGCGGAATGTTTCGGAACAGCTCGACCCAGGCGTTGCCGAAGAAGACGAGCGGCTGGCTGCGCGTGGTGCGGATCGTGCCGACGATCGAGCCGAAGAACATGGCGATCAGCCACGAGCACGCGGCGACACCGAGCGTCCACCACAGGCCCGAGAGCAACATCTCCCAGTAGTAGACCCCACCCTCGGGCAACTCCTGCAGGAACACCGACCAGTCGAGACTGAACCCCATCACGCGCCGCGGCCGCTGACGTGCGGGACGTTGCCGCGGTTGCCCCTGGCGCGAAGCGAATCGTGCTCACGAAAAAGGCCGCCAGCGTGATGGCTGACGGCCCGTGCGGTAGGGTGCTGCCGGGGTGTCAACGCGCGCGTCAACAGTAGCTCGCGTCGTCGGCGCCGATCTACTGCACACCCTTGTCGTTCGGGTTCTTGAATGCCTCGCGCAGCGCCGGGGTGATCGGGAAATTGAGGTTCACGTTGCGCGGTGGGATGGAACTGGTGAACCAGCGCGCGTAGAGCTTCTCGATTTCCCCCGACTTCATCAGCCCGCCGAGCGTGCGGTCGACCAGCGCCTTGAACTGCGGGTCTTCGCGCCTGAGCATCACGCTGTACGGTTCGGTGCGCAGCGATTCAGTGATGATCACGAAGTCGCCCGGGTTGCGCGCGTTGGCGATCTGTCCGGCGAGCAACACGTCGTCCATCACGAACGCCGAGACCCGGTCGTCGACCAGCAGCAGGAACGATTCGGAGTGATCCTTGCCGTAGATCTCCTTCACGTCCACGTTGCCGGTCTTCTCGTATTTCTTCAACAGTGGCACCGCCGTGGTGCCGGCGGTGGTCGAAATGGTGCGACCGTTCAGATCGGCGAGGGTCTTGATCGGCGAGCTCTTCTTCACCGCCGCGGTGACGTTGATCACGAAATACGTGGGGCCGAACGCGACCTGTTTCTGGCGATCGACCGAGTTCGTCGTAGAGCCGCACTCGATGTCGATCGACCCGTTCTGCAGCAGCGGGATCCGGTTGGCCGAGGTCACCGGCTGCAGCGCCACCTTGATGTTCGGGTTCTTCAGTTCGGCCTTGACCGCGTCGACTACACGCGCGCAGATATCCATCGCATAGCCGACCGCCTGCTGCTTGTCGTCGAGATACGAGAACGGAATCGATGCTTCGCGATGGCCGATCGTGATGGTGCCGGTGTCGCGGATCTTGGCGAGCGTGCCGGTGAGGGTCTGCGCAAACGCCGGGGCGGCGAGGACGACGAATGCGGCTAGACTGATTCGGATGAGTCGCTTCAAAGTGATCTCCTTGATGAACGCAGCGAATGCCGACAGCCCGGCCCTGTGCTGCATCAGGCATCTAGCCACAGCGCGTACCGGTTTGTCCAGATGCGGGACGGTGCCGGGCCGCGGTGATTCAAGGCCGACGGCGCGGGCGCGTCAACACCTCGGGTCGCAGGATGTCGTACAACGTCGTCGCATCGAGCAGACCCATCTCCAGCACGAGCTCCGCGACCGGCCGACCGGTGCGCAGCGCCTCGAGTGCGACGCGGGTCGCGTTCTCGTAGCCGATATGCGGGTT
>JACMMK010000425.1 GCA_014379045.1 Burkholderiales bacterium | reverse complement strand
GGCGAGCCCCGCCGGCCCCGACCCGACGACCGCCACGGTCTTGCCGGTGCGCGACGCCGGCGGCTGGGGAACGACCCAGCCGTTCTCCCATCCCTTGTCGATGATCGCGTGTTCGATCGACTTGATGCCGACGGGGTCGTCGTTGATGTTCAACGTGCACGCGGCTTCGCACGGCGCCGGACAGATGCGCCCGGTGAACTCGGGAAAGTTGTTCGTCGAATGCAGCGTATCGAGCGCGTCTTTCCAGTTCTGCTGGAACACGAGATCGTTCCAGTCGGGAATGATGTTGTTGACCGGACAGCCGTTCATGCAGAACGGGGTCCCGCAATCCATGCAACGCGCGCCCTGCGTCTTCGCGGCATCGTCGGTCAGGCGCAGCACGAACTCGCGATAGTGCTTGACGCGCGCCTGCGGCGGCTCGTACGCCTCGTCGACCCGCTCGAACTCCATGAAGCCGGTGATCTTGCCCATTGCTGTCCTTGACTGGATACCTGCTCGACCCGATACGCCGATGCAAACTCAAGCGGCGAGCTTGCGACCCTTCGCTGCCATCTCGCCCAACGCGCGTCGATACTCGCTCGGAAACACTTTCACGAAGCGTGCACGCGCCTGCGTCCAGTCGGCGAGCAACCCCTTCGCCCGCGCGCTGCCCGCCAACTGCGCATGGCGTTCGAGCAGCCGGCGCACGATCGCTTCATCGGCGTCGCCGCGGTGCCACAGCCCGCGCTCGAGCCTGGCCTCCTGCTCGGCCTCAGTGACCAGCGGTTCGACGGCGACCATCGCCAGATTGCAACGCTCCGCGAACTGGC
Organism: Burkholderiales bacterium; assembly: GCA_014379045.1. Taxonomy (GTDB): domain Bacteria; phylum Pseudomonadota; class Gammaproteobacteria; order Burkholderiales; family CAIKXV01; genus CAIKXV01. Next base: position 3,577 of record JACMMK010000425.1, on the reverse strand, counting down.
CATCTTCATCGAGCACGTAGGCGATGCCTCCGCTCATTCCGGCGCCGAAGTTGCGTCCGGTGCGACCGAGCACCACCACGGTACCGCCCGTCATGTACTCGCAGCCGTGGTCGCCGACACCTTCGACGACGGTATCGGCGCCGGAGTTACGCACCGCGAAGCGTTCGCCCGCCACGCCCCGGAAGTAGGCTTCCCCTGCGATCGCGCCGTAGAGCACAGTGTTGCCGACGATGATGTTGTCGTGCGGGTCCGCCCGGAACTTGGGCGACGGCTGCACGACGATGCGGCCGCCCGACAGGCCCTTGCCGACGTAGTCGTTCGCCTCGCCGATCAGATCGATCGTGATCCCGCGGGCGAGAAAGGCACCGAGGCTCTGGCCCGCGGACCCTGCAAAACGAAGATGGATCGTGTCATCGGGCAACCCTTCGTGGCCGTAACGCCTCGCGACTTCGCCCGACAGCATCGTCCCCACGGTGCGATTGCCGTTGCGGATCGGCATGTCGATGCTGACCTTCTCGGCGCGTTCGAGCGCGGCTTCGGACAGTTCGATCAGACGGTGATCGAGCGCCGAGGCGATGCCATGATCCTGCGCTTCGCACTGGTGGCGCGCGACCGAATCGGCAACCAGCGGCTGATGGAAGATGCGCGAGAAGTCGAGGCCCTTGGCCTTCCAGTGCTCGATGCCGGGCTTGGTATCGAGCAGGTCGGCGCGTCCGATCAGTTCCTTGAATTCGCGCACGCCGAGCAACGCCATCAGCTCGCGGATCTCTTCGGCGATGTAGAAGAAGAAATTGATCACATGCTCGGGCTTGCCCTGGAACTTCCTGCGCAGCTCCGGGTCCTGGGTCGCCACGCCGACCGGGCAGGTGTTCAGGTGGCACTTGCGCATCATGATGCAGCCCTGTGCGACCAGCGGTGCCGTGGCGAAACCGAACTCGTCGGCGCCCAGCATGGCCCCGATGACGACGTCGCGTCCGGTCTTCATCTGCCCGTCGACCTGCACCGCGATGCGTCCGCGCAGATCGTTCAGCACCAGCGTCTGCTGGGTCTCGGCGAGTCCAAGTTCCCACGGCGTGCCGGCGTGCTTGATCGACGACCAGGGGCTCGCACCGGTGCCACCGTCGTGGCCGGCGATCGTGACGTGGTCGGCCTTCGCCTTGGTGACCCCGGCGGCGACGGTGCCTACGCCGAGTTCGGAGACGAGTTTGACGCTGATCGAAGCGCGCGGATTGGCGTTCTTCAGATCGTGGATCAGCTGCGCGAGGTCTTCGATCGAATAGATGTCGTGATGCGGCGGCGGCGAGATCAGACCCACGCCGGGCACCGAGAAGCGCAGCTCGGCGATGTACTCGGACACCTTGTGCCCGGGCAACTGTCCGCCTTCGCCCGGCTTCGCACCCTGCGCCATCTTGATCTGGATCTGGTCAGCCGAGGCGAGATACTCGGCGGTGACGCCGAAGCGCCCCGACGCGACCTGCTTGATCTTCGAACGCAGGCTGTCACCCGCCTGCAGCGGCAGGTCGATCTCGATGCGGTCGGCGCCGAGCCGGCTTGCCAGCGTGTCGCCTTCCTGTACGGTCGCGTAGCGGCGCCGGTCTTCGCCGCCCTCCCCGGTGTTCGATTTGCCGCCGATGCGGTTCATCGCGATCGCCAGCGTCGTATGCGCCTCGGTGGAGATCGACCCGAGCGACATCGCGCCGGTCGAGAAGCGCCGCACGATGTCTTTCGCCGCTTCGACCTCTTCGATCGGTATCGGCGTGCGCCGGTCGAAGCGGAAGTCGAACAGGCCGCGCAGCGTCATCAAGCGCTTGCTCTGGTCGTTGATGATCTGCGTGTATTCCTTGAACGTCGAATAGCTCGACGCGCGCGCCGCGTGCTGCAGCTTGGCGATCGCATCCGGGGTCCACATGTGCTGTTCGCCGCGGATCCTGAACGCGTATTCGCCGCCTGCATCGAGCGCGTTGGCGAGTACCGGGTCGTTGCCGAAAGCCGCGCGATGCATGCGGATCGCTTCTTCGGCCACTTCGAACAGCCCGACGCCGGAGACGTTGCTGCTCGTGCCGAGAAAATACTTCTCCACCAGCGGCCGCGCGAGGCCGACCGCTTCGAAGATCTGCGCACCGGTGTAGGACATGTAGGTCGAGATGCCCATCTTCGACATCACCTTCATCAGACCCTTGCCGACCGCCTTCACGTAGTTCGCCGACGCTTTGCCGGCACTCACCTCGGCCGAAGAGGTTGCGCCCATCGCCAGTACGCTCTCGAGCGCGAGATACGGGTGGATCGCCTCGGCACCATAGCCGGCGAGCAGCGCGAAGTGATGTGTCTCGCGCGCCGACCCGGTTTCGACGACGAGCCCCGCACTCGTACGCAGGCCCTTGCCGACCAGGTGCTGATGAATCGCCGACGTGGCCAACAGCGCGGGAATCGCCACGTGCTCGCGATCGATCCTGCGATCGGACACGATCAGGATGTTGTAGCCCGAGACGACCGCGTCCTGGGCCTCGGCGGCGAGGCTCGCCAGGCGCGCTTCGATCGCCTCCTTGCCCCAGGCGAGCGGATAGCAGATGTCGAGCTCGTAGGAGCGGAACTTGTTGTCGGTCGCCTGCGCGATGTCGCGGATCAGTTCCATCTGCGTGAAGTCGAGCACCGGCTGGCTCACCTCCAGGCGGATCGGCGGGTTCGTCTCGTCGATGCCGAGCAGGTTAGGCTTCGGGCCGATGAACGACACCAGGCTCATCACGAGCTGTTCGCGGATCGGGTCGATCGGCGGGTTGGTCACCTGTGCGAACAACTGCTTGAAGTAATGATAAAGCGGCTTGGGTCGATCGGACAGCACCGACAGCGGTGAGTCGTTGCCCATCGAGCCCACCGCCTCTTCGCCGACCACCGCCATCGGCTGCATCAGGAACTTGATGTCTTCCTGCGTGTAGCCGAAGGCCTGCTGGCGATCGAGCAGCGACTCACGCGGCTCTTCGCGCCGCGCCGTCGGCGCCTCGAGATCGTCGAGTTTGATCCGGATGCGTTCGATCCATTCACGATAGGGCTTGGCCGAAGACAACGCGTACTTGAGTTCGGCATCGTCGATGATGCGCCCGGCCTCGGTGTCGATCAGGAACATCTTGCCGGGCTGCAGCCGCCATTTCTTGACGATCTTCTCTTCCGGGATCGGCAGCACGCCGGCCTCGGACGCCATCACCACGAGGTCGTCGCTGGTGACCAGGTAGCGCGCAGGGCGCAGGCCGTTGCGGTCGAGCGTCGCACCGATCTGACGGCCATCGGTGAACGCCACCGCGGCCGGGCCGTCCCACGGCTCCATCATCGCAGCGTGATACTCGTAGAATGCGCGCCGGCTCGGGTCCATCAGCGTATGACCTTCCCACGCCTCGGGGATCAACAGCATCATCGCGTGCGCGAGCGAGTAGCCGCCCATCACCAGCAGCTCGAGCGCGTTGTCGAACGACGCGGAGTCGGACTGGCCGTCGTAGATCAGCGGCCAGACCTTGTCGAGGTCCTCGCCCAGCACGGTGCTCGCGATGCCGTGCTGGCGCGCGCGGATCCAGTTGACGTTGCCGCG
>JACMMK010000424.1 GCA_014379045.1 Burkholderiales bacterium | reverse complement strand
GCGCCGCGCGGTCAGCTCCTCGCCATCGAGGAGTGCGAGCGGTGTGCCGTCACGCGCATCGAACAGCAGGTAGACCGCCGCGACCGAGGCCTGTGCGCGCGCGGCGTTGCCGGGGAACACCGTCACCAGTTTCACACCGAGTCGCTCGCCGGTGCGCCAGGCCGGCATCATCAGCAGCGACGCATCGGGGGCGTCGGGGACCTGAAACCGGTGATGGGTGCGCAACGGTGCTTCGCCACCGGTGCGAAGCGCCGCCGCCAGTTCCTGGATGACGCGCGGCCACGGCAACGCCGCGCGTACGGCGTCGGCATCGATGAAGCGCATCGCTCATGCGCCCCAGGCGAGGCGGTAGACGCGCAGCCAGTTGCCCCCGATGACCTTGACGATATCGGCGTCGCCCCAGCCGCGTGCCTGCAACGCCTCGGTCAGCACCGGCATCGCGCGCGGCGTCGCGATCTCGGCCGGGTAGTAGTACGGCGGCGGCGGATACGTCGCCGCGCCCCAGCGCCGCACTGCCACCTGCTGCTGGTAGAACTTGCTCGCCTCCTCGTCGGCGGCGACCGGATGCATGCCTTCGAAGTAGTCGAGCCCGAGCCCCACATGGTCGATGCCGACGCGCTCGACCGCGTAGTCGACGTGGCGGATGTAGTCTGCGAGCGTCGGCCGGGGCGACGCGCCGATGAACCACGGAAAGCCGTTGATGCCGATCACCCCGCCGGTCGCGGCGCAGGCTTTCATCTGCACATCGGTCACGTTGCGCGGATGATCGTGCAGCGCGTGCGGGTTCGCGTGCGAGAACACGAACGGCTTGCCCGACTTGCCGCACACCTCGATCGCCTCGAGTGTCGTGCGTACCCCGGAATGCGCCCCGTCGACGACGATGCCGGACTCGTTCAAGCGCGAGATCAGGTCACGGCCGAAATTCGACAGACCGGCATCCGCGGGTTCTTCGCAGCCGTCACCCACCCGATTGCGTACGTTGTAGGCGAGCTGAACCACGCGTACGCCGAGCGCCGCATACGCGTCGACAAGATCGAGGTCGCCTTCGATCGGATCGGCGCCCTGGAAATGAAAGATCAGTCCGAGACGGTCCTCGTCCTTCGCACGCACGATGTCGGCGCTTTCGCGCACCAGAGTCAGGTCGGCGCGTGCATCGATCAGGCGCAGCCAGGCGCCGAGGTTGCGCAGGGTCTCACCGGCGCTCGCCGTGCTCCCGACGGTGGGGGCGCAGGCGGTGACGCCACCCTCGATGTACCAGTCGACGAATGACCGGCGCCGCAGCAGCGGACACGCGGCATCGATCACGATCGAGCGGCGGTGGAGCGAAGTCGACTCGGCCATCGGCGTGGGGTGATTCCCGGGCATGTAGTGCGCGACCGGTCGAGACTACACTAGCGGCGGACGGCCTGATTCTTGCTGAAGTTCTGGATCGCTGTTCGTCCCGCACACTCCGGAGACCCGATGCAACGACGATCGATGATGCCTGCTGCGCGCGTCTTCGCTACTACGCTCGCTGTTCTGGCGCTGTGCTCCGGCGTCGCGTTCGCACAGGTGTGGCCCGCGCGCCCGGTACGCATCGTCGTGCCACTCGCCACCGGCAGCGCGAGCGACGCGTTCGCGCGCCAGCTCGCGCAGCGCCTGACCGATGTCTGGGGACACTCGGTGGTGGTCGAGAACGTGCCGGGATCCAACGGCATGATCGGCGCGCAGGTGGTCACGAAGGCACCGGCGGACGGCTATACCTTGATGGTGATGGCCGCCAATCACGTGATCAACCCGTCGCTGCAACCGAAGATGCCATACGACGCGGTGAACGACTTCACCTGGATCGCACAGCTGGGGTTCACGCCGTTGTTGCTGGTGGTGCATCCGTCACTGCCGGTGAAAAGTCTGAAGGACCTCGTCGTGCTCGCGAAGCGCCAGCCCGGCGATCTCACGTATGGCTCGGCCGGCAACGGCAGTCCGTCGCACCTGGCGATGGAATGGCTCGCGATCGCCTCGGGGGTGCAGTTCCGGCATGTTCCGTACAAGGCGATCTCGCAAGCTCAGAGCGATCTTGTCGGCGGCCATATCGGCGCGATGTTCATGGTGCCCTCGGTCGCACTGCCCCAGGCAAAGTCCGGACGCCTGCGCGTACTCGCCACCAGCACGCTTGCCCGCGTGCCGGCCGCCGCCGACGTGCCGACGGCCGAGGAATCGGGCGGTCTCAAGGGGTTCGAGGTGAAGCCGTGGGTCACGCTCGGCGCGCCGCCCGGCCTGCGCGCCGAGCTCGTGCAGCGGATCGCCACCGATGTGGGCAAGATCACGGGCGACCCGGCGTTCCAGGAGCGGGTGCGCACCGTCGGCATGGAGGTGTCGTTCGTCGGTCCCTCGGGACTGCGCGAGATGTTGCAGAAGGACGTCGAGCGCTGGGGCGAGATCGTCCGTCGCTCCGGCGCGCGCATCGATTGATGCCGCGCGTGCGTTGGCTGCCGGTCCTTCACGCGCTCGTGTGTGGTGCCGCGCTCGCGCTCCCGGCGGTGCACGCGCAGTCGTGGCCCAATCGGCCGGTACGCATCGTCGTGCCGTTTCCGCCGGGCGGCGGTCTCGACTTCTTCGCGCGCGCGGTGAGTCCCCGCCTGCAGGAGGCGCTCGGGCAGACGCTGATCATCGAGAATCGTTCCGGCGCCGGCGGCATGGTCGGTGCGGAGTCGGTCGCCCGCGCCGCGCCCGATGGCCACACGGTGCTGTTCGCGTCTTCGGCCGAGATCACGATCAATCAGCATCTGTATCCGAAGATCGCCTACGACGCGAGCCGTGACTTCGCACCGGTCTCGTATGCCGCGCACGCGGCGATGATGCTTTCGGTGCATCCGTCGGTGCCGGTCAAGTCGCTGCAGGAACTGATCGCGCTGGCACGCGCGCGTCCGGGGCAACTCGCCTATGCTTCGCCGGGTTCGGGCGGCATCCAGCACCTGACCGGCGAGCTGTTCAAGGCGCTCGCGAAGATCGACATCGTCCACGTACCGTACAAGGGGGCAGGCCCGGCGGTGATCGACATGGTCGGCGGCCATGTGGCGATGGGTGTCACCGCGCTGCCGTCTTCGATACAGCAGGCACGCGCCGGGCGCCTGCGTCCGCTCGCAGTCACGACCAGGAAGCGCAGCGCAGTTGCCCCGGAACTGGCGACCTTTGCCGAGCAGGGTTTCCCCGATCTGGACCTGGTGGTCTGGTATGGCGTATTGCTGCCCGCCGGCACCCCGGCCGATATCGTCGGACGACTGTCGACCGAGATCAACCGCACGGTGCAATCGGCGGACGTCAGCGCGAAACTGCTGCAGCAGGGTGTCGAATCGGTCGGTACGACGCCTGAGCAGTTCGCGAAGTTCATCCAGTCCGAGATCGTGCGCTACGGCGGCATCATCAAGGCGTCGGGCGCGAAGCCAGACTGACGTGCTTCGACTGACGCACCTCAACTGACGCAACCCGACCCCGCCATGCAGCCTGCCGCCGACCCGACGCACGACGCTTCGCTCGTGCTCGCCGCACTCGAACGAGTCGCGCGCGTCATCCGCGAGGAGACCGACGCGGTGTCCGGTCTGGCAGCGATCGGTATCGAGATGGATCGGCTCATCGGCAGCCGCATGTTCACCTTCCTGCGGTTCGATCTCGACCGCTTCGAAATGGAACGGTTGTACTGCACGCTTCCGGAGCGTTACCCGATCGGGGCACGCAAACCGATGCGCGGCGGACCCTGGGCCCAGCGGGTCATCGACGAGGGCGAGGTATTCATCGCCCCGGATGCCGAAGCGATGCGCGCCACCTTCGCCGATCACGCCGCGCTTGCCGAACTCGGCTGTACGGCTTCGATGTGCGTGCCGGTTCGCTTGCGCGCATGCACGCTCGGCACGATGAATCTTAACGGGCGCGCGGGCACCTACGACGCGCAAACGGCCGCGCTCGCTCAGCCGTTCGCGACGCTCGCGGTTGCGCTGCTGCTAAGACGATGATTCGCCCTGACGGGAACGCGCCCAGAAAGCGCGAAGCGCCACGTTTAATCGCCGCGAATGCCTGCTTTGGCGGCGATCGCTGCCCAGCGCGGGACGTCCTCGGCGATGCGCTCGCCCAGCTCGGCGGGAAGGCTCGCAACGATTTCGAACCCCAGTTCCCGAGTCTGCTGCTGCATGTCGCTGGTGGCCAGGATGCGACGCACGTCGGCGTTCAGTCGAGTAATCACTGGAGCGGGCGTTCCGACTGGCGCCAGGAGCGCCTGCATCGTTTCCGAGCGATAGCCTGGGAAGCCCGATTCGGCAACTGTGGGAACCTGAGGCAACTCGGCCCAGCGCTTGCTGCCCCCGACGGCAAGCGCGTTGAGTTTACCTGCCGCGATATGCGCCTTCGCGGCCGGCAGTGCGCTCAACGCACAGTCGACATGGTCGCCGAGCGCCGCTTGTACCGCCGGACCTGCACCGCTGTACGGGACGTGAACGAGACGAACGCCGGCCCGCTGCCAAAGGAGTTCACCCCCGAGATGGACACTGTTGCCGTTGCCGGGCGTGGCGTAGGTGACCGTGCCCGGGACTTTGCGGGCACGCGCGAGAAGCTCGGCAAGACTGGTGATCGGACTCTTGGCTGCCACGACAATGACATCGGGAGAGTTGACGAGCTGGCAGATGGGTGAGAACTGGCGAATCGGGTCGTAAGGCGGCTTGTCCGGATACAGTGCAGGATTAGTGACGAAAGCCGACGAAACCATCAGGAGCGTCAGTCCATCGGGCGCGGCCCGGGCGACCGATGCGATGCCGATGTTTCCTCCAGCGCCGCCACGGTTCTCGATGATCACGGTTTGACCGAGTGAGTCGGCCAACCGCACCCCGACGAGGCGCGCGATGATGTCCGCGGTGCCTCCGGGAGGAAAAGGTACGACGATTCGCACCGTACCCTTCGGTAACACGCCCGCCTCGCCCTTGCCTGCCGACTGGCCCCGGGCAACCATGGGAAAGCCGGCGGTGACGGCCCCAAGCCCCGCGATTGCGCGCATTGTCCGGCGTTTTGCGGGCGAAAACGGTCCGGTTGAACATCGTGTCGGTTTATCCGATCTCAATTGACTTCTCCAGGAGCGATGGGTCCTTGGTTAATCGATACCCACACGTCTCGTTCACGCGTCGCTTCACTGCCGACTGCGTTACACCACGTCCTTGAGAAACCCGGTAGCGTCGTAAGCAAGGCCGGTATCCTCGGCGGCCTTCAAGACATCGGGGTGCCAAGAGATGCGACCAACCTCGGAGTCGGTGCCTCCGACCACCGAATAGATCAGCAAATCGTGGTCGTTGGGATTGCGAAAGCCGCGCATCACGCCAACAGGCATCGAAATGCAATCCCACTGATTGAGTTCGAGGGCGTGCTCACCCTTGTCGCCCCACGTGACGATCATGCGTCCGTTCAAGGGGAAGAACACCTCCTCGGTGATGTGCGAGTGCAGGCTCGCACCCTGCCCGACGGGAACTTCGATGAGCGTGACACCGAACCGGTGCTCGCCAGTAATGGCGGGCGTCACGCCCTTGTTTTCCAACACGCCCCGGTTGATAAGCTTATAGAGCCGTTTGGACATGCCCGGCAGGCGACTCTCGATGAACGTTTCTCCATACGGCTCGACCTCGCCCCATCGAGCGACGCGGGTCTTTTCCATCTCTTCAGGGTTGATATTCATTCGATCCCTCGATCCGTGAATGGCGCTGCGAAACGCTGCGAAGCCTGATGTCACCGTGCAGAGCCGATACGGTAATGAAGGCACGCACGCCGGTAAAATACTTTTTCTCGTTGAGTTCGATAACAATTCGGTATGAGATCCGAGCGCGACGAGCAGCGCCAGTAAGGCGCTTACCCGAGGTGGGCGCCGATGGACTTGAGGCAATTGCGATACTTCGAGGTACTCGCGACACAGCGGCATTACGGCCGGGCATCCACCATCCTTCATGTCGCGCAACCGGCGCTGAGCCGACAAATCCGATTGCTGGAAGGCGAGTTGGGCGTGCGACTGTTCGAGCGGCACGCTCGGGGTGCGACGCCGACCGATGAAGCGCTGTTCCTGCTGGAGCGGGCGTCTTTCCTGTTGCGTTATGCCGCGCAGATGAAGCAGGACATGATGCTGCGCCAGCGCGATCCGCGCGGGACGGTGGCGATCGGCCTCTCGCCCGGACTCGCGCAGCAGTTGGCCGTTCCACTGACGCGCGCGGTGCAACACCTTTTCCCCGAGGTGCGCCTGCGAATCGTCGAAGGCTTTGCGCCATCGTTACACAGCATGTTGATGAAAGGAGGAGTGGACCTCGCCGTGCTGAACGGCCCGGTGCAACGTTCCAATCTTTCGACCATGCCCCTGCTGACCGAGGAGATCTGCCTCATCGGTCGGCCGCAGGACAAACCGTTACGCGCAAGAAAAATCAAGCTGGCGCGGCTGGCCGGTTTGCCGCTGGTAATCACCGGCTTGGCAAAATCGGGGGTTCGCCTGGAACTGGAAGCCGCTGCGGCTCGGGCCGGCGTCGTGCTGAATCAAGTGGTCGAGGTCGAAACGGTCGAGGTGGCCAAACGACTCGTGCTCGATGGCGTTGAATTCACCGTTCACTTCGCGGCAGCGATCAAGAACGACATCGACGCGGGAGCGCTGCGGGCCGTCCCTATCGAAGGGCTGAAGCTAAGGCGAGTTCTCGCACGAGCGTCCGACCGCCCCCCGTCGAAGGCCACCGAGGCGGTGATGGCGACGTTGCGCGGCGTTGTCGAAGAAAGCGTGCAATCGGGCACCTGGCAGAACGCCACCCTCGATCGTTAAAGGGCGCCTAGAGCGAATAGTAGAAACCTGCCGCGCAATCCGCTGCGAACCACGCTGAACTCGTCGGTCAGTAGACCTCCGGCACGATCATCTGGTCGGGCACCGGCTGCCGCTGGTAGTCGTCGCTGCGTTCGCGCTCAGGCAATGTGATCGGCGCATGCTCGACCTCGCTGTAGGGCATCTGGCGCAGCAGATGCGCGATGCAGTTCAGGCGTGCACGTTTCTTGTCGACCGCCTGGACGACCCACCACGGCGCCTCCTCGATGTGCGTGCGCTCGAGCATGATCTCCTTCGCCTTCGTGTAGTCCTCCCAGCGCCGGCGCGACTCGAGATCCATCGGGCTCAGCTTCCACTGCTTGAGCGGGTCGTGGATGCGACCGAGAAAGCGCAGGTGCTGCTCTTCGTCGGTGATCGAGAACCAGTACTTGATCAGCTGGATGCCCGAGCGGACGAGCATCTTCCCGAACTCGGGCACCGAGCGGAAGAACTCCTCGTACTCGGCGTCGTCGCAGAAGCCCATCACCCGCTCGACGCCGGCGCGGTTGTACCAGCTGCGATCGAACAGCACCATCTCGCCGCCGGCGGGCAGATGGG
>JACMMK010000423.1 GCA_014379045.1 Burkholderiales bacterium | reverse complement strand
GCGCACCGCAGGACTCGCAGCCGACCCCGGCGCAGCGCGAGCCCGACTGGTCGAGCGTGCTCCGCCACCCGCGCGCGAAGCTGCATCTGTACGGCAAGCGCGAGGCCCGCGCCGGGCGCAAGATGGGCCACTACACCGTGCTCGCCGACACCGTGTCCGAAGCGCTGGAGCAGGCCTTGCGCATCCGCAACGACCTCGAACCGCTTGCGCACCCGATGCAGTCGATACCCGACCAACCGCTGGATTGAACCGCTCCGCCATGAATGCACCGCTCGCCGAAACCTCGTTGAAGAGTCTGGAGTTTCTGCACCGCGGCAAGGTGCGCGATCTGTATGCGATCGATGCGCAGCGTCTGCTGGTGATCCAGACCGATCGCCTGTCGGCGTTCGACGTGGTGCTGCCCGACCCGATCCCGGGCAAGGGCGAGGTGTTGACCGCGCTGTCGACGTTCTGGTTCCGCAGGCTGAACGCGACGATGCCGAATCATCTGCTCGACGACGACCCGTCGACGGTGGTCGCGCCTTATGAACGAGATCAGGTGGCTGGCCGCGCCATGGTCGTGCGTCGCCTCGAGCCCCTGCTGGTCGAGGCGGTGGTGCGCGGCTATGTCGCCGGTTCAGGCTGGAAAGACTATCAGTCGAGCGGCGCGATCTGCGGCGTGCGGCTGCCTCCGGGCCTCGTGCAGGCGCAGAAACTGCCGGCACCGATCTTCACGCCCGCGAGCAAGGCGCCGAAGGGGCAGCACGACGAGAACATCGAGTTCGCCGAAGTCGAACGCACGATCGGGAGCGCGTTGGCAGCGCGGGTGCGCGATGTCTCGCTCGCGCTCTATCGCGAAGCGAGCGCGCATGCGCTCGAACGCGGCATCATCATTGCCGACACCAAGTTCGAGTTCGGTACCGACGCGAGCGGCGCGTTGTGGCTGATCGACGAGGCCCTGACGCCGGACTCGTCGCGCCTCTGGCCGGTCGAAGGGTACCGCACCGGCATCAGCCCGCCGGCATTCGACAAGCAGTTCGTGCGCGACTGGCTCGAAAGCGTGCACTGGGACAAACGCCCACCGGCGCCGAGGTTGCCCCCGGATATCCTCGCGAAGACCGCCGAGAAGTACCGCGAGGCGTTGCGCCTGCTCGTCGGCTGAGGCGTCGTGTTGCTCGCCGGACGCCCTGCAACCGCTGCTTCCCCGTGACATCGATCAGCACCGCGCGGACGCCACGATGACCGATGCCGCCGCTCCCGCGGTGATCGCCGAGGCCGCGCGCGCACTCGCCGCCGGCGAGGTGCTCGCGTTTCCGACCGAGACGGTATACGGCCTCGGTGCCGATGCCGCGAACCCGGTCGCGGTCGAGCGCGTGTTCGCGTTGAAGCAGCGCCCGTCGACACATCCGCTGATCGTGCATCTGGCGTCGTTGGACCACGCGCGGCGCTGGGCCGAATCGGTACCCGAAGTCGGGCTCGCGCTCGCCCGGCGTTTCTGGCCCGGCCCGCTGACACTGATCGTGCGCAAGGCTGCGCACGTCGATGCGATCGTCACCGGCGGTCAGCACACGATCGGGTTGCGTGTGCCGTCGCATCCGATCGCGCAGCAGCTGTTGCGCGCATTCGGCGCGATCGGCAGCGGCGCGATCGCAGCGCCTTCGGCGAATCGCTTCGGACGCCTCAGCGCGACATGCGCGGCACATGTACGCGACGAGTTCGGCGACGGGGTGCGTCTCGTCGTCGACGGGGGCGCGAGCGACGTCGGCATCGAATCGACGATCGTCGACGTGTCGAGCGGACGTGCCGTGCTGCTGCGCCCGGGCGCGATCGACGTGCCGCAACTCGCGGCGGTTCTGGGTGAACTGCCGAGTGCGCCGGATGCACATTCACCGCGCGCCTCGGGCACGCTCGCCTCGCACTATGCGCCGACGGCCAGGGTGATGCTGGTCGAGCCCGACCTCGTCGCCGAAGTGGCGCGCTTCCTGGTCGACGACGGGAAATCGGTCGCCGTACTCGCGCGCACGGCGGGCGAGCCCCTGCTGCCCTCGGTGCGCTGGCAGCGTGCACCGCGCGACCCGGTCCCCTATGCGCACGAGCTCTATGCCACGCTGCGCGCCCTCGATCGATCGGGGACCGAGGTGATCGTCGTCGAACGGTTGCCGGCAGAGGGCGCCTGGTCGGCGATCGTCGACCGGCTCGCGCGCGCGGCAGCCGAACGCACCGGGTCGGCGGATGATCTGGCGGAAGATCCGCAACCCGGCGCACCGGAGCAGTGATCTGGATCGCGGCCTATCTGGCCTCGGGTGCAGTCGTAGGGTTCCTCGCCGGCCTGCTGGGGATCGGCGGGGGCATGACGCTCGTACCGATACTGTCTGCGCTGTTCGCGGCGCAGGCGCTCGCCCCCGGTTACAGCGTGCATCTCGCGCTCGGCACCGCGATGGCCTCGGCGGTGTTCACTTCCCTCGCGAGCGTGCGCGAGTATCACCGCCTGGGGTCGGTCGACTGGCAGGTCGTGCGGACCATGGTGCCCGGCCTGCTGATCGGCGCGCTCGCGGCGACAGTCGCCACCGGCTGGGTCAGCCAGCGCGCGCTCGCGCTATTCTTCGCGTTGGTTGCCTGCCTCGGCGCCACGCAAATGCTGCGCCGGGCGCAACCGGTGAAGGCGCGAGCGCGACTCGGTCCGGTCGCCCTGACCGCGTGGACGACCGGCATCGGTGCGATCTGCGGGCTGATGTCGGCCGGCGGCGCATTCCTCACCGTGCCGTTCATGGTGTACTGCGGCGTTCCGGTGCGCACCGCGATCGCCACCAGCGCCGCGCTAGCCTGGCCGATGGCGGTCGTCGGCACGATCGGCTATGTGACCAGCGGCTGGTCGATCGAGGCGTTGCCAAGCGCAGCAGTGGGCTTCGTCTGGCTGCCCGCGCTCGCCGCGCTGGTAGTGACGAGCATGCTGTTCGCACCGATCGGCGCGCGCCTGATGCACCGGCTGCCCGTATCGACGCTCAAACGGGTGTTCGCGCTGCTGCTGTACGGAGTCGCTGCCAAGATGGCGCTCGCCTACTGGTGAGCGTGCGCGCAGCCGATCGCGCCAGCCAACTAACTAACTGCAGCATGTGCCGCGCCGCGCACGGCGCAGGCGGCAGCGCTGGCGCTGACCGCGCATCACCTCAGTCCACGCGCGCCCCCGAGGCCTTGACCACCTGCGCCCACTTGGCGATCTCCGCCTTGATGAACGCAGCGAACTCCTCCGAGCTGTTGCCGACCACTTCGATGCCCAGCGCGGTGAATTTCTCGCGCACCTCCGGCGAGCGGATGATGCGCACGACCTCGGTGTTGAGGCGCCGCACGACCTCGGCGGGCGTTCCGGCGGGCACCCACAACCCCTGCCAGGACATCACATCGAATCCGCTCACGCCGGACTCGGCGATCGTCGGCACATCGGGCAGCTGCGAGGAGCGCGCGGCGGTGGTAACTGCGATCGGGCGCAGCTTGCCTTGCCGGATGAAGCCGATCGCATTCGGCAGATTCTCGAACGACAGCGCAACGTTGCCGCCGATCAGATCGGTCATCGCCTGCGGGCCGCCCTTGTACGGCACGTGCACCATCTTCACCCCGGCCATCATGTTGAACGACTCGCCGGACAGATGCTGCGAGGTGCCGTTCCCGGTCGAGGCGAAGGTAAGTTCCCCGGGTCGCTTGCGCGCCAGGGCAATCAGTTCCGCCACCGTCTTCACAGGTATCGCGGGGTTTACCACCAGCACGTTGGGCACGAAGCCGTACATCGTGATCGGGATGAAGTCGCGCTGCGGGTCATAGGCGAGCTTCGAGTACAGGCTGACGTTGATCGCGTGCGAACTGATGGTGCCGCCGATCAGCGTGTAGCCATCCGGCGGCGCCTTCGCACCGACCTCGGAGCCGACCGCGCCCCCCGCGCCGGCGCGGTTCTCGACCACCACCGGTTGCCCCAGCGCCTGGCTCAGCCGCTCGGAGACGATGCGCCCGATGATGTCGGTGGTACCACCGGGCGGGAACACCGACAGGTAACGCACCGGCTTGATCGGCCAGCGGGTCTCGCCCTGGGCCCGGACAAGGGGAGCGGCAAGTGCGGAAACGACGCCAGCGACGAGCGTGGCGGTTACTGCAGCAGTGCGCAGCATCGGCAGACTCCTCCTCGATCGGGACGCGGCCGGGTCCCTGGAATTGTTTGGACTGGGTAGGGCGTGGGTAGTGCGGGCCGCTGCTGTTGCCGCCGATCGAACTTTGACCAGAGAAGCGGGTCGGCGTCGGTCAGCGTCGATCAGGGTACCGAACCTGAGCGGTGTTCTCAACGGCCGAGTTACTGCTCTTTGGTCTCATGTTTGCCGTGGTCGATTGCCGTCGGCAGGTGCGGGCGACTCACAACGCACCCAGCGGGCTGCGCACCGCCCGCCACACTGAGAGGTGCGTCAGAAAGGCGGAACTTCGACTGCGAGAATGTGCCGGCGATGCGGCCTACCGGATCAGACGACGAATCGTCGACACCAATCCACGTACATCCGCTCGGTGCGGATCGCGTACCTTCGAACACGCAGTTCATCTCGCAGCCGATCGAACCGACGGGGTTTGGCACGTGGTAAGCGCCCGGCTTCGTTCGGTTCCATCCGTCGATTTTTAGACGGGGCGAAATTCTGCGCGAGCGCGGAAAACCGGGGCTTCCAGAGGGAATTGGGCTGGATAATGTTGACGCTGATGGGCCCTGAACTTAGGCTGGCGGTATGTATATATCTCGTTAGACGCCCACTCTCGGTAGTTCGTTAGGAGTCGTTGATGCCAGCAAGAAAGTCACCGAAGCCACCAAAGAGGGCAGCTGCGAAAAGGCAAGCCAAGCAGCCGACTGCTGCGGCACCAACGTCTGCCAAGGCCAGGTTCCCCAAGCATCCACTGTCCAAGGCCCTGCGTATCCCGCAGGCTCTTTTCGATCAGAACGCTGGCAGGGGATGTACACGTCAAGACGCTGCGAAGTTTTTCGGCCTTAGCAGCCCTGTTGGCGCGTTTGCCGTAGAGATTAGCTCGGGGTTGAAGTATGGCTTATTGGAGCAGCCGCACGCGGGTCAAATCCAGCCCTCTGCGCTTGCAAAGAGGATTCTTCGGCCCCAGTCACCTAACGACACAATCGACGGCTACAGGCAAGCAATCCTCAATGCTCCTGACATCTCTGAGGTGTACCAGCACTACCGGGGCGAGAACCTACCCGACGACCAGTTCCTTCGCAACACGGTCGTGGAGACGTACAAGGTCCCGATCAACGACTATGCAGAGTTCAAGCAAATCTTCTTGGAGTCGCTTGAAACCGCCGAGTTGCTAACCAAGCATGGGGACAAGATCCGGATCGCCGACGAAGCGCAGCCCGACCCGTCGGCGCCATCCCAATCAGACCGACTGAAAAAGCTGGAGCGTTCGACAGTTGTCGGTGCTCATGACTCGTGCTTCGTTATGCAACCCTTCGCTACGCCGCTAGGCGAGTACTACGAGAAGATATATAAGCCGGCGATAGAGAAAGCTGGCCTTCGGCCAGTGCGAGCTGATGCGGAGATTTTCGCCACCGGGAAGATCATGGATCAGGTCTGGCAGGGAATCAACGCAGCAAAGGTCTTGGTCGCCGAGCTGACTTCAAGGAATCCGAATGTCTTCTACGAGCTCGGTCTAGCTC
>JACMMK010000422.1 GCA_014379045.1 Burkholderiales bacterium | reverse complement strand
TGTTCGAAACCGCAGACTGCTCGATGGGTGAATGATCTTGCGATCTGGACGTTGATCAACTTTGTCGATCGATGCGAAGCATGAGCGTCATCGGATACCCGGGCGACGCCCTGAAACCATAATGCTCGTGGAACCGCCGCGCCCGGTCGTGAAGGGCATGGACCAGCAGTTCACGCACGCCTGCGTTACCGGCCGCCCGCAGGGTACGTTCAGCGCATCCTGAAGTAGCGCGCGACGCCGAAGCCATCCGTCCAGGACCGGTTCGCGGCATGGTGCGTGCAGCGAGCGTCGGCACGATGGGCTGAGAGCGGGGCCCGCTGGCGGGTGACCGATGGCATCGACCACATGCCCGGCGACTGGAACTTGGCGCGTGATGTGCTTATGCTGCGAGCGAAGCCCCGGAGGATCACCGTCTTGCCAGAGTCCCAGCCCAGGCATCCCGAGCAGCCCGAGCATTACCTCGACCGCATCCTCAATCCACGCTCCATCCTGATCGTCGGCGCGTCGAAGGACCCGGTGAAGCGCGGCAACCGCGCGATCCAGTCGCTGGTATCCGACCATTACACCGGCACGATCATCCCGATCAATCCGCGCGAGAAGGAGATCCTCGGCTTCGCCTGCTACCCGTCGATCACCGACGCTCCGGGCGAGCTCGACCTCGCGGTGATCTGCACTGCGGCGCACACGGTGAAGGCGGTGATCGAGGAGTGCGGCCGGCGCAAGGTGAAGGGTGCGATCCTGCTCGCGGCCGGTTTCAGCGAGATCGGCGAGCAGGGACGCATCCTCGAGGACGAGGTGGTCGCACTGGCCCGCCAGCACGGCGTACGCCTGATCGGCCCGAACACCAACGGCATGTTCAGCGCGCGGCTGGGCTGCAACGCATGGGGCCTCCCCGACATACCGCGCGGCCCGCTGGGCCTGCTGTCGAACTCGGCCAACTGCGTCACCTCGATCGTGATGCAGGCGCGCACACATGGCTTCATGGGCATCAACACCATGCTCAGCGTGGGCAACCAGGCGGATATCGAGTTCCATGAATACCTCGAGTGCCTGGGCGAGGATCCGGACGTTTCGGCGGTGATGCTCTACCTCGAGGGCTTCAGGAACGCGGCAGCGTTCCGCGAGGTCGCGCGCCGCACCACGCAGAAGAAGCCGGTGGTCATGTATGTCGCCGGCCGCACCAGCGAAGGCAAGCGCGCGGCGAAGTCGCACAGCGGATCGCTCGCGGGCGCCTACGCGATCAACCGCGGTGCGCTGAGGCAATCGGGCGTGACCGTGGTCGAGCGCCTGTACCACCTGTATCCGGTGGCCGAGGCGCTGAGCCTGTTCCCCCCGATGCGTGGCCGGCGCGTCGCGGTGGTCTCCGAGGGCGGCGGGCCGCTGACGGTCGCGGCCGATGCGCTCGTGGAGCAGGGTCTGGTGCTGGCGCAGCTGGCGCAGCGGACCCAGGCGCGCATCCATGCCGTGGTTCCGAACGCGACCGCGATCGACAATCCGGTCGACGCCGGTGGCGGCACCGATCCACGCGCCGAGTACTACGGCCCGATCGTGCGCGCGATCCTCGAAGATCCTGCGATCGACGCAGTGCTGATCGTCGGGCTGCTCGGCGGCTATGCCGACCGCTTCGGCGACCAGGCAGCGCCGGCCGAACATGCCGTCTGCGCGGAACTCGGCGCAATGATGCGCGAGTACGGCAAGCCGGTCATCGTGCAGAGCCACTATGCCGACGTGAAGACACAGTCGCTGCGGATCCTGCGCGAAGCGGGCGTACCGTTTCAGCGCCATGTCGAGATCGCGGTGCAGTGCCTGGCCTGTGCAGCCGATGCATCGGCTGCACGCGTACGTAATGCCGACGCTTCGGCCCCACGCGTGCGCAACGCCGATCGCGCGACGGCGATCCCGGGCACGACCCCGGCTGCCTCGCCCGAGGCCGTGCGTCTGATCGACGCCGCGCTCGCACAGGGCCGCGACCTGCTCGAGACCGAGGCACGCGACCTGCTGCAGGCCTACGGCATCGCGATGCCCGGCCACCGGCTGCTTCGAAGCCCGGCGGATGCGGCCGACGCCGCGGCGTACTTCACCGGGCAGCGGCTGGCGATGAAGGTGGTATCGGCCGACATCCTGCACAAGTCCGAAGCGCAGGGCGTGCTGCTCGGCCTGCAGGGCGCGGACGCGTTGCGCGATGGCTGGACGCGGATCGCGGCGAACGCCGAGGCCTACCATCCCGGTGCACGCATCGAAGGCATGCTGGTGACGCCGATGGCACCCCGTGGCACCGAGTTCATCATCGGCATCACCGACGATCCGCAGCACGGCCCCGTGATGCTGTTCGGCCTCGGCGGCGTGTTCGTCGAAGTGATCGGCGACGTCGTGTTCCGCGCGGTGCCGCTGGCGCCGGCCGATGCGCTCGACATGATCGGCAGCCTGAAGCATCCCTCGGTGCTCGACGGCATGCGCGGGGCGCCACCGGTCGACCGGGACGCGCTCGCCGACCTGCTGGTCCGGCTGTCGCGCATCCGCGAACTGCATCCCCTGATCGCCGAGATCGATCTCAATCCCGTGATCGCGTTCGCCGGCGGCCAGGCCGTCGTCGATGCGCGTGTCGTGCTGCGCAGGAACGTCCCCGCCAACGCCTGAAAGGTCCGCCCACATGAACGAGTGCTGCGAGCGCGTGTCGAATCGGTTGCGCCTTTCGTCCCTGTTGCTCGTCGCCGCATCGGCCGGCGTAGCAGCGCAGCAGTACCCGGTGAAGCCGGTGCGCGTGGTCATCGGCTTCGCAGCTGGCGGCAGCGTCGACCTGGTCGGGCGCACCGTGTCGCAGGCGCTGAGCAATGCGTACGGGCGGCCGGTCGTGGTCGACAACCGGCCGGGCGCGGCCAGCCACATCGCGGGCGCACTCGTCGCCTCGTCGATCCCCGATGGCTATACCCTGCTGGTGAGCAGCCAGGGCGGGCTGGGCACCAACCTCGCGCTGTACACGAAGATGCCGTACAACCCGCTGAAGGACCTGACCCCGGTCACGCTGCTGGTGTTCCAGCCGCAGATCGTCCTGGTCAACCCAAAGGTCGAGGCGCACAGCATCAAGGAACTGATCGCGCTCGCAAAGGCGAAACCCGGCGGCCTCAACTACGGTTCCGCCGGATCGGGCGGCGTGCTGCACCTTGCCGCCGAACTGTTCAGCAGCATGACCGGAACGAAGATGACGCATATCGCCTACAAGGGCGGCGCACCGGCGCTGGTCGACCTGATCAGCGGGCAGATCGACGTCACGTTCCAGCCGTTGCCGGAGGCGCTGCCGCACCTGAAGACTGGACGCGTGCGGCCGCTGGCGATAACCAGCGCGAAGCGTTCGGCCTCGGCGCCCGACATCCCGACCGTGATCGAATCCGGCCTGCCCGGCTTCACCTTCACCAGCTGGATGGGTACCGCCGGCCCGGCCGGCATGCCCGCTGCCCTGACCGCGCAGATCAATGCCGACTGGAACAAGGCGCTGAACGCGCCCGAGGTGCGCCCGCGGCTGATCGATGCCGGACTGGACATCGGCGGTGGCACGCCCGAACAGTTCGCCGCGCACATGCGCAGCGAAGTCGACGCGATGCTCAAGCTGGTGAAGGAATCGGGCATCCCGCCGGTGGAGTGACCCGCGCCGCCGCCTACTCGGTGCGGATGATGTCCCGCGGCGGGCCGTCCGAACGCGAGGCAAGCCCGAAACCGACCCGCCCGATCGCGGTCGCCTGTCCCTGCGCAACCCTGCCGGATTTCTGCAGCTCGGTGATGTACTCCGGTTGCACCAGCAAGGCATCGGCGGCTTCGCCGTCGGCCGCCCTCTTCACGAGAACTGGTGAGGGCCCGAAGACATACTCGACCTGGATCCCGGTGTCGCGCCGGAACGCCTCGGCGATCGGCCCCAGTGCCAACTGCAGTGGCTCGTCGCTCAGTACCTTGATCGTCCGCTGCGGCTGGGCGTGCACCATCGCCCCCGGCAGCATCGCGCACAGGTACACCGCGAAAACAAGGAGCATCCTCTTCATGCTGCGTTTCTCCCGTCAAGGTCCTGCCGGCAAGCGCCCGCAGGCCGGCTCAATCCTTCAACAGCTCCCGCGCGATCAACGACCGCTGAATCTCCGACGTCCCCTCGTAGATGCGGGTGATGCGCACATCGCGCGCGACCGTCTCGATGCCGAAGTCGCGCATGTAGCCGATGCCGCCATGCAGTTGTATCGCGGTGTCGGCGACCTTGCCCGCCGCTTCGGTCGCGTGCAGCTTCGCCATCGACGCCTCGATCGTGCCGCGCGCGCCGCTGCGGATCGTGTCGATCGCGCGTTGGGTCAGCAGGCGCGAAGCGTCGCGCGCGAGCGCCATGTCGGCGAGCATCCACTGCAGGCCCTGGTAGTCGGCGAGCTTGTGGCCGCCCTGCTCGCGCGTCTTCAGATAGTCGACGGTGCGCTCGATCAGCCGGTCCATGATGCCGCAGCAGCGCGCAGCGACGGTGACGCGGCCTGCGGTCAGCGTCTTCAGCGCCTGCACGTAGCCCATGCCTTCGGGCCCGAGCAGGTTGGCCGCCGGCACCTCGCAGTCCTGCAGGATCACCGGCGCGGTGCAGCAGCCGTGCATGCCCATCTTGCGTTCGTTCGGGCCGACAGACAGTCCGGGAAAGCCCCGTTCGACGATGAACGCCGAGATGCCCTTCGCACCCTTCGACTTGTCGGTCACCGCCATCACGGTGAACACGTCGGCGATCGTCGCGTTGGTGATGTAGATCTTCTCGCCGTTCAGGATCCAGCGCTCGCCCTGCTTCACCGCCGTCGTGCGCATAGCCGCCGGGTCCGAACCCGCCTGTGGTTCGGTGAGCGCGAAGCAGCCAACCCATTCGCCGGTCGCCATCCGCGGCAGGTAGCGCTGCTTCTGCGCGTCGTTGCCGAGATCGACGATGCCCTTGCTGCTGATGCCGGTGTGATTGGCGATCACGGTCGAGAAGCCGTAGTTGCTGCGCCCGAGTTCCTCCTCGATCGCGCACTTGCCGGCGAGGTCCAGGCCGATGCCGCCGTACTCCTCGGGGATCGTCAGGCCGAACAGGCCGAGGTCGCGCGCCATCTGCATCAGATCGTCGGGGATTGCATCGTGCTCCTCGATCCAGCGCGAACGCGGTTCCACCTCGGCTTCGATGAAGCGTCGGACCTCGTACTTGAGCTGCAGCACCTCGTCGCCCAGACCGACCGCGAACCCCGCGGCCTTTGCAGCAGCCAGTGCGGCTGCGTTCGCGCCAGCGTCGTCCCGAGCGTTCATCGTGCAGGCCTCTCCGGTCAGGTCGCGAGACGCGGCTTCGCCAGCGCGTCGAGCGCCTTCACCCCGCGCCCGCGCTCGCGTACGAGCAACGGATTCACATCGAGTTCGGCGAGGTGGTCCTTCAGATCGATCGCCAGCGCCGACAGCGCGAGCAGCGTGTCGACCACCGCCTCGACGTCGGCGAGCGGGCGGCCGCGTACGCCATCGAGCAGCGGGAACGACTTCAGTTCGCGCAGCATCGACTCGGCTACCGAACGCGTGAGCGGCGCGAGACGGAATGACACGTCCTTGAACACCTCGGCATGGATGCCGCCGAGCCCGACCATCACCGCCGGCCCGAACAGCGGATCGTTCTGCACGCCGACGATCAGTTCGGTGCCGCCCGCCACCATCTCCTGCACCGAGACGCCGTCGATCACCGCGTCGGGCGCGTACGCCTTCGCACTCGCGATGACTTCGTCGTAGGCCTGCTCGACCGCGCGCTCATCTGTGAGACCGATACGCACGCCGCCCGCCTCGGTCTTATGCGCGATGTCGGCCGACTGCACCTTCAGCACCACCGGATAGCCGAGGCTGCGCGCCGCTGCGGCCGCCTCGGCGCGATCGTGCACGAGCATCTCCGCGGTCACCGGAATGCCGTACTGCGCGATCAGCGCCTTGGCCTGGAACTCGGCGAGGTCTGCGGTGCGCCCGGCAAGCATCGCCTTTGCCTCGGGCCGCTCGAGCGTCAAGACCGACTCGGCCTTCTCGCGCACGCGCCGGCGCTGCGCTTCGGCGAACGTGGTCAGCGCCGCCAAGGCCTTCGCACACGACACCGGCGTCGCAAAACGCGGCACATGCCCTTCGCGCAACACGCGGTAGGCGTCGGCCGCAAACTTCTCGCGCGCGCTCCACGCGGTCAGGATCGGCTTCGACGTCTTCGCGCTCAGCTCGACCAATTCCTGCGCGCGCAGTGTCGCGATCTCGCCCTGCAGCGACGCGTTGATCACGACGATCGAATCGACGGTCGGATCATCGACGATGATCTGCATCGCCTGCGCGAGCATCTCGGGGTTGTTGAAGATGCCGGCCGTGATGTCGATCGGGTTTTGCCACGAGCCGAACGACGGGATGATGTCCTTCAGTTTCGCCTCGCTTGTGGGCGACAGCGAACCGACCGACAGCCCCGATTCGACGCACTGGTCGGCCATCAGGATGCCGCCCCCGCCCGAGATCGTGACGATCGCCACCCGGTTGCCCGCCGGACGCTTGCCGCTGTCGAACACCTGCGTGTAGTCGATCAGCTCGTTCGCATCGCGCACCCGGATCATGCCGCGTTGCTTGAAGGCCGCTTCATACAGCGCGAGCGCCCCACCGAGGTTGGCGGTGTGCGAGGCCGCGGCGCGCTGACCGACTTCGGTATTGCCGACCTTCCAGATCAGTACCGGCTTGTCGGCGTCGAGCGCGTGATCGCCGACTTCGAGCAGCCGGTGCGCATCCTTCACGCCTTCCATGTACGCGCCGATCACCTTCGTCTGCGGATCCTGCGTGAACCATTCGATGAAGTCGGTCGTGGTCAGCCCCGCTTCGTTACCGGTGCTGACGACGCTGCGAAAGCCGAGCCCCGCCTCTTCGGCGAGGATCACCACGCCGTAGCCGAAGCCGCCCGACTGCGTGGTCATCGACAGCGACCCGCGGCGGAAGTTGTCGCCCGAGAATGCCGAGCCGAAGCCAGCGTAGACATCGTCGGTGACCCCGATCATCCCCTGGCAGTTCGGACCGACGACCGCAACCGAATACTCGGCTGCAATCGCGGCGATCTCATCCTGCAGCGCCCGCCCCGCCGCACCGGTCTCGGCGAAGCCGGAGCTGAAGATGATGCAGAACGGAATGCCCTTGCGCCCGACATCGCGCAGCATCTGCGGCACGCGCGCGGCCGCGACCAGGATCAGCGCGAGGTCAGGTACCTCGGGCAGTTCGGCAATCGACGGATAACACCGGTGTCCTTCCACTTCCTGATACTTCGGGTTGACCGGATACAGCGTGCCGGCATACCCGTGCTTCGCCAGCGCCCACACCGGCTGCCCGCTGATGGTCTTGACGTTCTGCGATGCACCGACGATCGCGACCGCGCGCGGATTGAACAGCCGCTCCAGATTCCTCGCCATCGAACCTCCTCCGTTTTCGGTCGATGATAGCGGATGCCCGGGTACCGGGCCCGATAGAATCCGCGTGGCCATAAAGGTCGGGATGAAGCAGGAACGAACGACGATGCTGGTTCTCGGAATCGAGACCTCGTGCGACGAAACAGGGGTCGCACTGGTCGACAGCGAACGCGGCCTGCTCGCGCAGGCGCTGCATTCACAGGTCGACCTGCACGAAGCCTACGGCGGCGTGGTGCCCGAACTCGCCTCGCGCGATCACATCCGGCGCTTGTTGCCGCTGACGCGCAGCGTGCTGACCGAAGCGCGGCTCACGCGCACCGACCTCGATGCGATCGCCTATACCCAGGGTCCCGGACTCGCGGGCGCGCTGCTGGTCGGCGCGAGCTTCGCGCATGGGCTCGCCTACGCGTTGCGGATTCCGGCGTTGCCGATCCACCATCTCGAGGGACATCTGCTGTCGCCGCTGATCGCGGCACCCGACCTCGCCTTTCCCTTCGTCGCACTGCTGGTCTCGGGCGGTCATACGCAACTGATGCAGGTGGGCGGAATCGGCGACTACAAACTGCTCGGCGACACGCTCGACGATGCCGCCGGTGAAGCCTTCGACAAGACCGCGAAACTGCTCGGACTCGGCTATCCGGGCGGCCCCGCCATCGCCGCTGCGGCACGCGCCGGCCGACCCGGTCGCTTCCGGCTGCCGCGTCCGATGCTCGGCAGCGACGATCTCGACATGAGTTTCAGCGGCCTGAAGACGGCGGTGATGACCCTGGTGCGTGCGCAGCCGTCGACCCCGGCCTCCGGGGGGCTGATCGACTCGACCCGGCTGCCGGCGCAGACCGTGTCGGACATCGCCGCCGAGTTCCAGGAAGCCGCAACTGACGTGCTTGCAGCCAAAGCCATGGCAGCACTCGCCCGCACCGGACTGTCGTCCCTGGTGGTCGCGGGCGGCGTCGGGGCAAACCTGAGGCTGCGCGAGAAACTCGATTCAGCCGCGGCGCGCCGCAGCGCGCAGGTGGTCTACCCGCCGATCGCGCTATGCACCGATAATGGCGCGATGATTGCATGGGCCGGTGCATTGCGTTTGCGTGCCACGCGCAGACCCACAGACGTGTCCGCGCAGGCATTCACTGTCCGGCCGCGCTGGCCACTCGACACGCTAGAACGTCCTTGAGCTTCGCCCGACCGACCCCATCTGCGCTCAGTCGTCACGACCGAGGCGTACCCTGATCCGCATGGCCAACGACCCCAGCACACTCACTACTCCTGCCGGACCGGACACGACGCTCGACCCGTCCGACCCCACCGACCCGTATGCGCGCGCGGCGCAGATCTTCCCGCGCCTGAGCGACGAGATGGCGGCACGGATCGCGACCTACGGGGAAGCGCAGGACCTGCCCGCAGGCACCGTCGTGTTCGAACGCGGCCAACGCTCGGTCGATTTCTTTTTCGTGCTCGAAGGCAACATCGAGATCTTCGACAGCGGTGAGCAGTGCACACCGCAGGTCATCACGACGCACGGCGAGCGCCAGTTCACCGGCGAGCTCGACCTGTTCAACGACCGGGCGATCCTCGTGTCAGGACGAACCGGCGCAGACACCCGCGTGATTCGCGTCCGCCGCGCGGATTTCCGGCGGCTGGTGACCGGTGAACCCGACATCGGCGAGATCCTGATGCGCGCGTTCATCCTGCGCCGGGTCGGACTGATCCGTCACACGCATGGCGGTGTGGTGCTGATCGGCCCCGGGCACGCCGCGGACACCTTGCGCCTGCAGCGCTTTCTCACGCGCAACGGCTACCCGATGCGGCTGTTCGACACCGAGGCCGACCCCGACGCCGGCGGCTTCCTCGACTGTTTCAGGATCACGCCCGATCAACTCCCGGTGGTGATCGTCGAAGACCAGCATGTGCTGCGCAATCCGACGACCGCCCGGCTTGCCGACGAGCTCGGCTTGACCGAGATCATCGATCCGGCGCGGGTCTACGATGTCGCGATCGTCGGCGCCGGACCGGCAGGGCTCGCCGCGGCGGTCTATGCCGCCTCCGAAGGGCTCGACACGATCGTGATCGAGGGCACCGCACCGGGCGGCCAGGCCGGGACGAGTTCCAAGATCGAGAACTACCTGGGCTTTCCGACGGGCATCTCGGGCCAGGCGCTCGCGGGCCGCGCGCAGGTGCAGGCGCAGAAGTTCGGCGCCCGCCTCGCGATCTCGCGCAATGTCGCCGGCCTCGACTGCGAGCGCACGCCGCTACGGCTGCGTCTGGACGACAAGCAGTGCCTTCAGGCGCGCGCGGTAGTGATCGCGACCGGGGCGCGGTACCGCAAGCTCGACGTCGACAACTACGATCGCTTCGAAGGCCAGGGCATTCATTACGCCGCCACCGCGATGGAGGCACAGCTCTGCGGCAACCAGGAAGTGATCGTCGTCGGCGGCGGTAACTCGGCGGGCCAGGCGGCCGTGTTCCTGTCGCGAACGACCGCGCATGTGCACGTGCTGGTGCGCGCGAGCGGGCTCGCGTCGACGATGTCCGACTATCTCGTGCAGCGCATCCTGCAGTCGCCCCGAATCACCGTCCACGGCCGCAGCGAGATCACCTCGCTCGACGGCGCGGATCGCCTGGAGCGGGTCACCTGGACCCATCGCGACACCGGTGCGAGCGAAACGAAGGTCGTCGGCAACGTGTTCCTGATGATCGGCGCCGACCCCAACACCGACTGGCTCGGCGGTTGCCTGCCGCTCGACGCCAAGGGTTTTGTCAAGACCGGGAGTGACGAGGAGGGACGCGCGCTGTCCTCACCCTACGCGACGGCGCTGCCCGGACTGTTCGCGATCGGCGACGTGCGCGCCGGCTCGGTGAAGCGCGTCGCCTCGGGCGTCGGCGAAGGGTCGGTGGTGGTGCAGGCGGTACATCAGTTCCTCAACCCCGGCGTGGCCTGAGTTGGCCGCAGGAGGCCACTGACCGTGGCCGATTCGCACGTCATCCTGTCGGGCCTGGCGCCGGTCATCGTGCTGCTCGCGCTGGGTGTCGTGGCAGCGGTCGGCTCGCGCGCACTGGGTTTGAGCCCGATCGTAGGCTATCTGGTGCTCGGCCTGATTCTGAGCGGCACCCGCATCGATGGCGTGACGCAGAACCCGACGATCGCGACGCTCGCCGAACTGGGCGTGGTGTTCCTGCTGTTCGATATCGGACTGCACTTTCCGCTTGCGCACGTGCGCGCGCAGGCACGCGACATCTTCGGCTTCGGACCGCTGCAGGTCCTGCTCGGCACGATCGCGCTCGGCGCCGTCGCGCTCGCCTTCGGCCTTTCGCTGCTCGCCGCGGTACTGATCGGTGCGACGCTCGCGCTGTCGTCGACCGCCGTGGTCGCGCGCCTGATCGCCGAGCGGCACCAGCAGAATTGCCCGGTCGGCCTGACCGCGACCGCCATTCTTATTTTCCAGGACGTCGCGGCGATCTTCCTGCTGATCGTCGCCTCGGCGCTGGGCACCGGCGAGGCGATGCTGCCGGCGATCGGACTCGCCGTGCTGAAGGCGGCGATTGCCTTCGGCATCGCGGTGCTGCTCGCGCGCGTCGTCGTCAAGCCGCTGTTCGATCTGATTGCGCGCGGCCACAACGAAGAAGTGTTCACCGCGATGGCCCTGCTCGTCGCGCTGGCGGCCGGCTGGGCGACCGGCGTGCTGGGGTTGTCGCTGACGTTGGGCGCATTTCTCGGCGGCATGATCATCGCAGAGACGCCGTATCGGGCGCTGATCCAGTCCGAGATCAAGCCGTTTCGTGGGCTGCTGCTCGGGTTCTTCTTCATCTGGGTCGGCTTGACGCTCGAACTCGCGACATTGCTGCAGTACTGGCCGGCGGTGATCGGGATCGCGTTGCTGCTGGTGGCGGTGAAGATCGTCTCGAACGCCGCCGCGAGCCTGGTGTTTCGATGGTCGGTGCCGGGCTCCACGCAGCTCGGATTTCTGCTGGCCCAAGGCTCGGAGTTCGCCTTCGTCATCCTCAGCCTGCCGTCGATTCGCGCAGTCGTAGGCGAACCGGTGAGTGCGGTGTTGATCGCTGCCGTCGCGCTCAGCCTCGCTGCGACGCCCACGCTCGCCGAGGCCGGGCGTCAGATTGCCGGCCGCATGCGTCGACAGGCGACACCCAGGGCCGACCAGGAACTCGAGCGGCGCGACGCAGGCGGCCCGGTGTTCATCGCGGGCATGGGCAGTACCGGGCACACCCTCGCCGACGCGTTGACGGAGTTCGAGATCGACTACGCCGCGATCGAACCCGATGACCGACGCCTGCGCGAAGCCATCGCCGACGGCTACAAGGTCGCGTTCGGCGATATCGCCGATCCGCGCATCTGGGAACCGCTCGCGCTGCACGGCCGAAAACTGAGTGTGATCACCGCGCCAACCTTCGAGATCGCACGCGAACTCGCGCCGATCGCGCACGCGCGCTTCCCCGACCTGCAACAGGTCGCGGTGGTGAACGACGAAGCCGCGGCGGTGCAGTATCGATCGATCGGCGTCGTGCCGATCGTCGACCGCAGCATGCCATCGGGGCTCGATCTCGCGGTGTACGTGCTCGGCCAATTGGGCGTCGATCAGGCCCGCATCGGCCAGTGGATGCGCCGCCAGCACGAGCGCTCGCTGTCGGATGGCGCGGCGCTGGCGGCATGACGAGCGCGTTCGCGGGACCCTGCGACGCCGGCGTAGCAGGTTCGATCCGCGCAGGCGCCCCGGGTCCGACCGATGCGCCTGGTGTCGCGCCACACGAGCGGAGCGACACCCAGTCGATAGACGCCAATGCCACGCCGTTTCCGCGCGCCACGCTCGCCGCGACCATCCTGGGGTCCAGCGTCGCATTCATCGACGGCTCGGTCATGAATGTGGCGCTGCCGGCACTGGCGCAGGATCTGGGCGCCGGGCCCGAGGGGCTGTCGTGGGTGATCAACGCCTACCTGCTGCCGCTCGGCGCGTTGATGCTGCTCGGCGGGGGCAGCGGCGATCACTATGGCCGTCGCCGCCTGTTCCTGCTCGGGCTCGCGATCTTCACGCTGGCCTCGCTCGTCTGCGCGACGGCACCCACCCTCGCGTGGCTACTCGGGGGACGCGTGCTGCAGGGGCTCGGCGCGGCATTGCTGATGCCGAACAGCCTCGGACTGCTGGGTGCTGCGTTCAGCGGCGAGGCGCGCGGGCGC
>JACMMK010000421.1 GCA_014379045.1 Burkholderiales bacterium | reverse complement strand
GGGTCGGCAGCGCACTGGCGCGCGGCGGCATGCTCACCAAGGTGCTCGCGGCCAGGCGTGCGGCGCGCAGCGGCGCGTTCACCATCGTCGCCAGTGGCGAAGAGCCCGATGTGCTGCTGCGCCTGGCCGCCGGCGAAGCGGTCGGCACCTTGCTCACGCCGGATACCGCGCCGATGGCCGCGCGCAAGCAGTGGCTCGCCGACCATCTGCAGGTGCGCGGAGAGATCACGGTCGATGCGGGCGCGGTACGCGCGCTGTTGGTCGAGGGCAAGAGCCTGTTGCCGATCGGCGCGACCGCGGTCGGCGGCGAGTTCGACCGCGGCGAACTGGTGCGCTGCGTCGGCCCCGACGGCGCCGAGATCGCACGCGGACTCGCCAACTATCCCGCAGCCGAGATCGCGCGCCTGCTCGGTGTCCAGTCGCGCGACATCGAATCGCGCCTCGGCTATGTGGGCGAGCCGGAACTGATCCATCGCGACAATCTGGTGGTCACGTCCACCGCGCGATAACCTCCCGCAACGTATCAGGAGCAATCGATGAATCGTCGAACAGTGTTTACCCCGGGCGCGATCGCCGTTGTCGCGTTCGCGTGCGGTTCGCTGGCATCCGACCCTGCCTTCGCGCAGCGCAAGGGTCCCGTCGTGCAGCAGGGGCTGTGGGAGATCGTCGTCACGGTCACCGACATCAACCTGCTGGGCAAGCCGCCCGGGGGCAAGTTCCCATCGAAAGGATTCCAGGCGTGCCTGACGCAGGCGCAGGCCGACGATCCGGTGAGCTTTCTGTCGGAGGTCGTCGCGCCGATTTCCAACGAATGCAAGGCCGGCGTCATCCGGCAGACCGGGAGTCGCACCACCTGGCCGGTACAGTGTCCGTCGGTCAAGGGGGGCGGCAATTTCGGCGGAAGCGGATCGTTCGAGTTCGCGCGCACCTCGTTTGAAGGCACGTTCCGGCAGGCGCGGCCGCTGTCGCCGGAGAAGTCACTGGAGACGTCGATGAACATCGTCGGCAAGCGTAGCGGGGACTGCTAGCCACACGTGGGTACGGCGCTCGGGCACGCGTCCGAGCCCGTCCGGTCGCGTGCGCGACCGTGTTGCGGGCTGCTGCCGTCGAGCGGTCGAATTCGCAGCCCCTTTTCGCTGCGCCTGCCGCGTACCGGTCAGCGGGGCTCGACGAGCGGGTGTATCCCGCTGCGCAACGCGGCGACACCTTCCTGCACGTTGCGTATCGGGAGTCGCGCCGGACACAGGATGTCACGGTGCAGCACCGCGCGTTGCCCGACCATGTCGTTGCGCTCGAGCGCGTCCCAGCGCGGCATGCGCGCCGGGGTCCACTTCCGGTCGGCCGTGCCGGCGGCGAGGATCATCCGTTCGCGTGCGGCACAGCGCATCGATTCGAAGGTGACGGTCGAGGACCCGCCGGCCGTGCGCACGACGAAGGTGTAGCGCACCTCGCCGCCCGGCGTCACCTGCAACGAGCGGGTGTCGACGAAGAAGCGCAGATCGGCGCGAAGCACCTGCCGGAGCTCGATCAGATCCGCATCGGACGGGTACGCCGGCAGATCGATCTTCAGATCGCCATCGTCGCCCTCACTGACGATGACCACCTGTTGCCTGGACGGCGACGCCGACGGTGGCGCCGACGTCGCCGTCGGGTTAGAAAGTTCCCGCTCGGGGGCCGGCTGTGCGAGCGCTTGGGGCTGCATCGTCGCCGCGACCAGGAACACCGCGATCGAGCAGATGAGGCGGGCATGACGCCGCCCGCCAGACTCGGACGTCGCCGCGTGCGCCGGCGTACTGCGGACAGGTCCGCTCACGCGTTCCATCACGCGTTCCAATCAGGCAAGATCGCCGAGCAGTGACGCCCGGGTGACCTCGCTCGCTTCGACCACTGCCGAGTAGGCCGGGTGATCGACGCCCGCCGCGAGTGCAGCGCCCTGCTTGAGCGACTCCACCATCATTGCCGACAGTTCGAAGCGCAGGAAGTGCACCGCCGAGGTCTTTTCGGCGTTCTCGCGCTCGAGATCCTCGTCGGCGATCGCCTCGACGCGCGTCGAACCCTGCACCTGCACCCATACCCGGTCTTCGACGCCTTTCAGACGCGCGAGCATGCGCGCGCGCTCGGCGGGATCGGGGTACTCGATCAGCATCGTCGCCTTCCAGTTCGAACCGTCCGGAATCAACGGGTTGTACGCGGCGAGCTCGTCGCGGATGCCGGCGTCCTCGAAGATGCGTTCAGCGCGCAGCATCTCCTGCACCTGGTAGCGAATCGTCAGCGCGTCTTCGAACAGCAGCGTGACGTTCGGGCCCAATGGCAGTGAACGCGCCTTCTTGTGGGCAATCACCCGCGCGCGGAAATCCTTGCGTGCGCGCGCATAGGCTTCCAGGGTCATCAGATCGCCAGTCGTCAATTCCATGCTGCCCTCTATAAACCGTAGGCGAGTCGAACCAGCGTGATCGGATGCGCGACCTTCGGCGCCGGCTTGGCATCGACGGACGCGGTAGCGCCGGCAGACCCCCCCGCCCCCGCATCGAGTGCTGCCACCCCCTGCGCGATATGGTGGCCGGCGAGCTGGCAGTCGGAACTCAGCCAGTCGGGGTCGGCGGCCGCCATGCTCCGGAACACCGGTTTACCGATCTTCATCGCCTGCGCGTGGAACTCTTTCTTGACGCCCCAGGTACCGGAATGGCCGGAACAGCGCTCGACCGTGGTCAGCTTGAGTTGCGGCACCAGCTTCAGGAACTCTTCGGTCTTGCGGCCGATGTTCTGCACGCGTGCATGACACGGGACATGGTAGGACACGTTGCCGAGCGGCCTGGTGAAGGCCGTGTCGAGCAGCCCGTCACGGTGACGCGCGACCAGATATTCGAACGGATCCCACATCGCTTTCTTGACCACCTGCACGTCTTCGTCGTCCGGGAACAGCAACGGCAGTTCCTGCTTGAACATCAACGTGCACGATGGCACCGCCGACACGATCGCATAGCCCTCGCGGGCGACCTCCGCGAGGCGCGGCACATTCGAACGCTTCAACGCTTCCACGGCATCGAGATCGCCCAACTCCAGCTTCGGCATTCCACAGCAGACTTCCTTCGAAACGAGCCGGTACGGGATCCGGTTGTGGTCGAGGATCTGCAACAGATCGTGGCCGATACCCGGCTCGTTGTAGTTCACGTAGCAGGTCGCGTAGATCGCCACCTTGCCCGGCGTGCGTTCGCCGGCGCGCACCTCGATCGAGCCCGCAGCCTTCGCGCTCGCGCGAAACTTCCGCTTGGCATAGTCGGGCCGCCATGCCCGTGCATCGACGCCAAGCGTCTTCTCCAGCACCGACCGCGCGACCTGCGTCTGGTTCACCGCGTTGACGGTTGCGGTGACGACCGGGATACCTGCCAGGCGCCCCAGGCCGTCGGTCGACGATAGCACGCGGTCGCGCAATCCAGCGCCCCGCTGCCGGAACGCCACCGCTTTCGCGCGCAGCATCAGGTGCGGAAAATCGACGTTCCACGGGTGCGGCGGCACATACGGACACTTGGTCATGTAGCACATGTCGCACAGGTAGCACTGGTCGACGACGTCCCGGTACTTCTCCTTCGGAATGCCGTCGACTTCCAGCGTCGGGCTCTCGTCGACCAGGTCGAAAAGCCGCGGAAACGCGCCGCACAGACTGACGCACCGACGACACCCGTGACAGATGTCGAACACCCGTTCGAGCTCGGCATCGAGCGCCGCCTGATCCCAGAACCGGGGATTCTTCCAATCGATCGGATGCCGGATCGGCGCCTGCAGACTGCCTTCGAGCACGGTCATCGCCGAGCAGCGCGTCGAACAGGCAGCGTCATCATCGGCGCCCCCCTGAGGCTGGGGGTGTCGACGCGCCGGTCAGGCGTGATTGGGCGGCGGCAAACGAACGCAACCATTCGCGTGCGGCCCCGGCGCCCGAGGCGATTCAATCGGTCAACGCGTCCAGCGACTTCTGGAAGCGGTTGGCATGCGAGCGTTCCGCCTTGGCGAGCGTCTCGAACCAGTCGCCGATCTCGTCGAAACCTTCGGAACGTGCGGTCTTCGCCATGCCCGGGTACATATCGGTGTATTCGTGCGTCTCGCCCGCGATCGCCGCCTTCAGATTGTCGCGCGACGAGCCGAATGGCATGCCGGTCGCCGGATCACCGCACTGCTCGAGATACTCGAGGTGACCGTGGGCATGCCCGGTCTCGCCTTCTGCGGTCGAACGGAATACCGAGGCGACGTCGTTCTGACCCTCGACGTCGGCCTTCGCCGCGAAGTAAAGGTAGCGACGATTGGCCTGCGATTCGCCCGCGAAGGCAGCCTTCAGATTGTCTTCGGTCTTCGAACCCTTGAGGGCCATCATGATCTCCTTGTACGTGTTTGAAAAAGCGTTGCCCGGTCGACCGGATGCAGTCGCCGTGGTGCCAGTGGGTGCCCGCGTCGCAGACCGCGAACAACGCTGGACGGACGCAGCACGCCTCGTCTCGCGATCCCGGCACGGCGCTACTTTACCGCGATCGCAACCGGTGGGCGAGCGCGCCGCTTTCAGTCCCTTGCGCGGTGACGACGTACACGCCTAACGCGACAGCGTCGCCTCGATCTCCGCGAATGTCTGCGCGATCTCGGTGGTCTGGATAGTCACGCCGAGCTGGCGCGCGATCTGGGTGGCGGAAAACACGCCGCGCACGGCCTGCACGCCGCGACTGTCGGTCTCGACGACCAGCGCGTGCTGGCGTCCCGCGCGCTTCAGGCTGGCGACGACGTGCCCGACGCGCGCGTGGATGACATCGTCGAAGCGAATCGCTTCCAGCCGCGCCTGTGGCGTCATGATGTCGCGCACCAGCAGCTCGGCATTGGAGATCCCGCGCGACTGGGTGATCTGTATCGGCTTTTCGCCGACCAGGTCGGTCAGCGTGATCAGTCCTTCGAGTTGCGCAGACGCGTTCACGCACAGCAGCATGCGAACGCCGCGGTTACGCATGCGCTCGCGCGCATGCGCCACGGTGTCGCTCGCGCGAACCAGCACCGCACTCATCCGGCTGAGGTCGGTCATCACCTCGAGCGCAGGGCTGTCGATGGTCACGCGCTCGGCGAGCGGTTGCACCGGCTGCACGAAACCCGCGCCGGTTTCGAGCATCACGACCGGCAACGGGTGATAGGCGGCAATCAAGACGATCTCCTGACAGGTCGAAGCAGGCAGCGGCCCGTCGCAAGCGCGGAACCGGGCGTCAAGCGGCGCGTGTCCGCTCCTGTTGCACGACCGTCGTCGCCGCTGCAGCGCGGGTGGGTATCAGCGCCGTGGTCAGTGCGCTCGGCAGACACGCGCCGGACGTGCCGACCGTCAACGCCGCCGGTGTCAACGCAGCCGGCATACCGCCTTGCAGTGCCGGCAGGGCGCCGGGCGAGAGCGCGCCGGACAGACCCTCGGGTGCCGTGGCGGACGGCAGCCCGACCACCAATCCGGGATCGCACAGAGGCGCTGGCCGCGGCGGGCCCATGCGCGGCAGGTAGCGCGCGAGTTCGGCCAGTGCGCGTTGATAAACATCGCGCTTGAAGGTCACCACGAGATCCATCGGCACCCAGTAGTCGCTCCAGCGCCAGGCGTCGAACTCGGGGCGCTCGTTCGCGCGCAACCGGACGTCACAGTCCCGACCGGTCAGGCGCAACAGGAACCAGATCTGCTTCTGCCCGCGGTAGATGCCACGCGCGTCCCGGCGCGTCCACTGTTCGGGGACGTCGTAACGCAACCACTCGCGGGTACGACCGAGAATGCGCACGTGGCAGCCGTGCAGACCGACCTCTTCCTCGAGCTCGCGATACATCGCCTGCTCTGGCGTCTCGCCGCGTTTCATGCCGCCCTGCGGGAATTGCCACGCATCCTCGCGCACACGCTTCCCCCAGAAAACCTGGTTGCGTGTGTTGCTGAGAATGATGCCTACATTGAGTCGATAGCCGTCGCGATCGATCACCGCATGCCCCTGTCATGGATACCCGCTTCGAGCCGTTCGGACGAGCGCGCCGGCCAGACGATCCTCCACCGCACGGCGCCGACCGTCGCCCACCCGAGACTGAACCGCCAACCACCGCCTTGTTCCACACTCGTGACGATTTTTTCACATTTTTGATGCGGCGGGTAGCGTCCGATGGCTGAACCGGGGCGCCGCGCACGTGGCAGACACCCGCCTTCACATCAGAAGCCGGTTCTCGGTGTACGGATTTGAAGCTCGGAGGCCGTCGACGAAGGCACCGTACTCGAGCCCCAGGCTGTGCTCGAGCGTGGCGGCCCGAGCGCGCAGGCAGGCCCAGCGCCAGTCGCCGTCTGCACTTGCTAAGCCGAAGGCGATCACGTTTCCAGGGCGCGCGGCCGGCAGCAACAGCACTCTTCCCGAGAACGCGTCGAGAAATCGATCACGATAGGCCGAGAACTCCGACGTATTGCTCCAGAAGTTCACCGCGCACACGCCCTCGGGAGTCAGCGTGCGCGCCGCCGAGGCGAAGAACGCGCGGGTCGCGCATCCCGCCACCTGCCGGCTGCCGTCGTAGACATCGACCAGCACAAGATCGACCGGTGCCGTGTGCCGCTGCGCGAGATGCTCGGCACCATCCGCGACGACCGTCGCGAGCCGTCCGCTGTCCTCGGGCAGCGAAAAGTACCCCCGTGCCATGGCGACCACCTCGGGATCGCATTCGACGACCTCCAGTCGGCACGCCGGCAGCCGATGATAAAGAAACTTCACGAGCGAGCCGCCACCCAGACCGATCGACAGCGCATGTCGGGGAAGCTCCGGCCTGAACAGCAGGCTCGCCATCATCGCCCGGGTATACGCGAGTTCGAGGTGCACCGGATCGGCAATGCGCATTGCGCTCTGCACCGTTTCGCTGCCGAGGTACAGGCGCCGAATGCCGTCCTGGTCACGGAACCGGACCCTGGACGAAGGATTTCCCGACGTTCCCCACCAATTACGCAGCCAACCCAACTTAGACCCCGCTTCTCAAAGCCTTGTCCAGGCGCAAAACATCTGTAAAATCAGACGGTTCAACCAATAACCTGACCTTCGACCGAGGAACACCCGTCGCCGATGCGCACTTCCGCCTTCTATCTTGCCACGCTGAAAGAAGCTCCGAGCGAGGCAGAACTCATCAGCCACAAACTGATGCTGCGCGCCGGCCTGATCAAGCCGCTGGCGCGCGGTTTGTACTCCTGGATGCCGCTGGGCCTGCGCGTGCTGCGCAAGGTCGAGCGCATCGTGCGTGAGGAGATGAACGCGGCGGGCGCGGTCGAATTGTTGATGCCGGCGGTGCAACCGGCAGAGTTGTGGCAGGAGTCCGGACGTTGGCAGAAGTACGGGCCTGAACTGCTGCGCATTCGGGATCGCCACCAACGCGACTATTGCTTCGGTCCGACGCACGAGGAGGTGGTCTGCGACGCCGTCCGCCGCGACCTGAAGAGCTATCGCCAGCTGCCGGTGTCGCTCTACCAGATACAGACCAAGTTTCGCGACGAGATCCGGCCACGCTTCGGGGTGATGCGCGCGCGCGAGTTCCTGATGAAGGACGCGTATTCGTTCCACGCCGACGCAGCCTGCCTGCAACGTACCTACGATACGATGCACCGCACGTACGGTCGCATCTTCGAGCGCCTGGGATTGCGCTTCAGGGCGGTCGCCGCCGACACCGGGCAGATCGGCGGCAGCGGATCACACGAGTTCCATGTACTCGCCGATTCAGGGGAGGACGCGATCGCTTTCTGCCCGTCCTCCGACTATGCGGCGAATGTGGAACTCGCTGAAGCCCTTGCCCCCTCCCTGCCCCGGTCGACCGCCGGTGGACCGATGCGCAAGGTCGCGACGCCGGGGTCGAAGACCTGCGAGGCCGTCGCCGATCTGCTCGGCGTACCGCTCGAGCGAACCGTCAAGGCAATCGCGGTGATGGCGGGCGCCCGGCTGCACCTGCTCTTGCTGCGCGGCGATCACAAGCTGAACGAGGTCAAGGCGTCGAAGCTGCCAGGCTGCGCCGAATTCCGCTTCGCTTCGGACGACGAGATCGCGCACGCGCTCGGGTGCGAGCCCGGATATCTCGGGCCGGTGGGCATCGATGCCAGCATCCCCGTGCTGGCGGATCGCAGCGTGGCGGCGATGGCGGATTTCGTCTGTGGTGCGAACGAAGCCGGGTTTCACCTCGCCGACGTCAACTTCGGTCGTGACCTGCCCGAGCCCGGCATCGTCGCCGACCTGCGCAACGTCGTACCCGGAGACGCGAGCCCGGATGGCGCAGGCAGCCTCGAACTGTGTCGTGGCATCGAGGTCGGTCACATCTTCCAGCTGCGTACCCGCTATTCGCAGTCGATGAAGGTCGAGTTCATCGACGAGGCCGGTGTGCCGAGACCGATGGAGATGGGGTGCTACGGCATCGGCATTACGCGCATCGTCGGCGCGGCGATCGAACAGGGCTTCGACGAGCGCGGAATCGTGTTTCCCGCGGCGATCGCCCCGTTCGAAGTGGCGCTCACTCCGATCGGGCTGCACAAGAGCGAGTTGGTGCGCGCAGCAGTGGAGACGCTGTATGCAAGCTTGCAGAGCGCCGGTATCGACGTGGTGCTCGATGATCGGGACGAAAGGCCGGGCGCCATGTTCGCCGACATGGAACTGATCGGCGTGCCGCACCGGATCGTCATCGGTGAACGCGCGCTCGAGAGAGGGGAGTACGAGTACAAGGGGCGCCGCGACGAGCAGCTGACGATGATCGCGCGCGACAGCGCCGCGGCTTTCCTGATGGCGCGGCTCGGACGGTGAGCACGAGCGTGCAGATCGACGCGACGCGGCGCCGCTGGTTGCGCATCGGTGCACTCGCCGCCATCGGACGCGGC
>JACMMK010000420.1 GCA_014379045.1 Burkholderiales bacterium | reverse complement strand
TCGGCGCACCCTCGACGATGTACCCGGCGCGCACCATCTTCTTTTGTTGCACGGTGCCCAGATAGTTGCGCACGAGACGAGGCAGTTCCAGATCTTCGAAGAAGATGTTCAGAAACTCGTCGCGCGACAGCGTGAACACGAAGCTGTCGGTCGATTCACCCTCCCCGGGCTCACCGCCGCCGCCCCCGCCGTCACCACCCTGAGGCCGCTGGATCGTGTCGCCGGGCGAAAACTCGCGATTGCCCGGATGAACGGTCTCACGATTGCCGCCAGGCCCGTGTCGGAAGCTCGGTTCCGAGATATCGCGGGCAGGCAGATTGACCTCGCCGCCGCCGTCGATGTCGGTGATCGATCGCTGATCGACCATGTCACCGACCGCTCGCTTCAATTGCTGCTTGTAGCGGCGGATGAAGCGCTGCCGGTTGGTCGCGCTTTTGTTGCCGCTGTTGTAACGGCGGTCAATCAGATGGACGCTGCCTGCCATATCACGCTCACGCTAACGCTGACGACGATGTTCGGACCCCTGCCACGCGCCCGGGGCACCGACCACGTCGTACCAGCGCGTGACTGTTACATGCTACGCAAACCCTGTAACCCTACGCTAATGCTGTGCAACCGCAAGGAAACCGCTTCCAAAACCCTGTGCGATCGTTGCGCCGCGGCGCTCTACTGTGACTTGCGCACCCGCAGGTACCACTCGCACAGCAGCCGAACCTGCTTCTCGGTATAGCCCTTGGCGACCATTCGCGCGACGAAACTCTGATGCTTCTGTTTCTCGTCGGCCGATGCCTTTGCATTGAACGAAATCACCGGCAACAGATCTTCGGTGTTCGAGAACATCTTCTTCTCGATCACTTCGCGCATCTTCTCGAAACTGCTCCAGGCCGGATTGCGCCCGGCGTTGCCCGCGCGCGCACGCAACACGAAATTGACGATCTCGTTGCGGAAATCTTTGGGATTCGCGATGCCGGCCGGCTTCTCGATCTTCTCGAGCTCCGAGTTGAGCGAACCACGGTCGAAGATCTCACCGGTTTCCGGATCGCGGAACTCCTCGTCCTGGATCCAGCAGTCGGCATACGTGACGTATCGATCGAAGATGTTCTGCCCGTACTCCGAGTACGACTCGAGATAGGCGGTCTGGATTTCCTTGCCGATGAACTCGGCGTAACGGGGCGACAGGTAACCCTTGATGAAATCGAGGTAGCGGCGCTTGCTTTCTTCAGGCAGATCTTCCCGCGAGAGCTTCTGCTCGAGCACATACATCAGGTGCACCGGATTGGCGGCGACTTCGGCCTGATCGTAGTTGAAGACTGCCGACAATATCTTGTAGGAGAAGCGGGTCGACACGCCGTTCATCCCCTCGTCGATACCCGAGTAGTCACGGTACTCCTGGTACGACTTCGCTTTGGGATCGACATCCTTCAGGCTTTCGCCGTCGTAGACGCGCATCTTCGAATAGATGCTCGAATTCTCCGGCTCTTTCAGCCGCGACAGCACGGCGAACTGCGCCATCATGTCGAGAGTCCCGGGCGCGCACGGAGACGCCGCCAGCGAACTGTTGGTCAACAGCTTCTGATAGATCTTGACTTCCTCGGACACCCGCAGGCAGTACGGCACCTTGACGATGTAGACGCGATCGAGAAACGCTTCGTTGTGCTTGTTATTGCGAAAGGTCTGCCATTCGGCTTCGTTCGAATGCGCGAGGATCACGCCGTTGAAGGGAATCGCCGAAAAACCTTCGGTCCCCTTGTAATTTCCCTCCTGCGTCGCGGTCAGCAGTGGGTGCAGCATCTTGATCGGCGCCTTGAACATCTCGACGAACTCGAGCAGACCCTGATTCGCCAAGCACAGACCACCCGAGTAACTGTACGCATCGGGGTCGTTCTGTGAAAAACGGTCGAGCATCCGGATATCGACCTTCCCGACCAGCGAGGAGATGTCCTGGTTGTTCTCGTCACCCGGCTCTGTTTTCGAAATCGCGATCTGCTGCAGCACCGACGGGTGCAGGCGCACGACGCGAAAACGGGTGATGTCGCCTTCGAACTCCTGCAGCCTCTTCACTGCCCACGGGCTCATGATCCCCGCCAGATAGCGTTTCGAGATGCCGTACTCTTTCTCGAGAATGGGTCCATCGCGATTCGGATCGAACAGACCGAGCGCCGACTCGTTGACCGGCGAGCCTTTCAGCGCGTAGATCGGCTTGGCTTCCATCAGATGCTTCAGGCGTTCGGCGATCGACGACTTGCCCCCGCCCACCGGCCCGAGCAGATAAAGCACCTGCTTGCGCTCTTCCAGGCCCTGCGCAGCGTGTTTGAAGAACGAGACGATCTGCTCGATCACGTCCTCCATGCCGTAGAACTCGTCGAATGCCGGGTAACGCCGGATCATCCGGTTCGAGAACAGTCGCGACAGACGGAGATCGTTGCGGGAGTCGACGATTTCGGGTTCGCCGATCGCGGTCAGCATGCGCTCGGCCGGGCTTGCATACGTGTCCGGTTGCGCGCGGCACAGGTCAAGGAAGTCGTGCACCGACATCTCGTCTTCCTGGGCCGCCTCGTAACGCTCGCGATACTGGCTGAACAAGTCCGTCATCACCCCACCTCCGAGTTCCTTCGATTCACAAAAAGTGCGCCTGCCAAAGCGCATCCACGATACGTGGCAGTCGCGCTGCGGATGCTGTGACATCGCCTGTCCACCATCGAGAACAGGACGCGGGCGCTAGTTCATTAACGGCGTGCGCGCCACGGAAGTTGACCCGAGACCGCGCGCACTCGGCACCCCGAAGCGCGATCACAGCCGACCCCATGATCGGCGCGCTCAGAGGCGATGCTCCGTACGGACGACGCGCGTTCGTGTAGTGCGCCATAAAGCGGACTGTGCGACGCATTACGCGGGTTTATCCGGGGCCAGACCGCTGCAGGGGTGTCGGTACCGTCCCCAAACACCGCAGGAAACGTCACTTGCGTATCCGGTGAAGCAGCCAGTCATTGCAATCGATCGTTCCTGTCGTTCATCAGAACTAAGAAAGATTCATGCCAGAAGGTCTTGCCCCACACCGTCAGCGCCGGCTTGGTACGCGGGACTCGCAGTCACCAAACGCGCAAACACCCATTGAAGCTCAGTGCGCCGTCACCGATACACGGCCGTGGAAAATCAGATGCGCAGCACACGCGCCTGCAAACAAAAATTAGCATACACAGATTCCGGACGCAAGCATTAGTGGCTTTCGCATGGTCAGACACAAGATGTAGTGTTGGCGAGATTCGTCACAACTTTCGGCGACCGTGCATATTCGCTCTCCGCAGTGCAAAACGATCGGTTATAGTTTTTAGCTGCGGGGGGCGCGCCCAAGATCTGTATCGGGCACCGTAGACTTTGAGTCCGATAATTGCTTTACGGTGCCAGAAGCCTATAACCGGACGCCTCCCGATCGCGTCATTGGCGCGGGGCACACGCGTTCTGTGCGCCCGGACGAACTTTGGGGGTCATCCGCGGGTTGCTCGTGGCCGTCGGTGGTCGAAACAACTGATAAGCGAATCGGCAGTCGATGCATCGAATGAATTCAGGCGGTCTGCAGCAGAGAAGAAAGCGCGCGAATCGATGGATCAACGCGATGTCTTTCATCGCCGGGGTATCGGTCATACCGTCGAGCGGCGCGGCCGAGCAATGGTGGCGCGACCCGCTGCAGCTCGAACGGCTGATCACTCAGAATCCCGAACAGGCGTGGGGCGGCAACCGCCTGCCAACGATACCGAAGCCGTCGGCAGAACTGCCGAATCCCGAACGGCCATTGACCCTCGCCGAACTGACCGATCTATCCCTACGCAACAACCCGCAGACCCGTGTCGCGTGGCAGGCAGCGCGCGCCGCCGCCGCGCAGGTCGGCATCGAACTTGCGGATTATTCGCTTCAAGCCTCCGGCGCGCTGAGTTATCTGCGCGCACGTCAGGTCAGCCAGACCGGGATCTCGCAGCCTGTGATCGAGCGCTATGCTCCCTCGTTGACGCTGAGTTACACGCTTTTCGATTTCGGCGTTCGCTCGAATCAGCTCGAAGCCGCGCGCTTCAATCTGCTCGCCGCCAACCTGTCGCAAAACCGCACGTTGCAGGCGGTCGCGTTCAATGTAGAGCAAGCGTACTACGCGCTCCTTGGTTTCGAACAGCTGGTGACGTCCGGCCAGATCTCGCTGCGCAACGCGGAAACGATCCTCGATGCGACTGAGCGGCGGCGGCAAAGCGGACTCGCAACCATCGGCGACGTTTACCGTGCCGAGACCGCTGTCGCGCAGGCGCGTCTGATGTTGCAGCGTAACCAGGGCGAGGCGGCGCAGGCGCGCGGCCGCCTCGCCTTTGCCGCAGGCTTGCCGGCCACGACGAGCTATCTGCTTGCGCCGGTGCCCCGACAGATCGAGGTGGGCGGTCTGACCGAGTCCGTCGGCGGCCTGATCGATCGGGCGAAATCGGGGCGGCCGGATCTCATCGCAGCCGAAGCTGCTGCCCGCTCGCTCTCCGCCACCAGTCGCGCGACCGCCGCGGCGGGATTGCCTTCGGTCTCTGCAACCGGCATCTATGCGTCGAACTTCTACGTCGGAAGGCCGGATGGCCCGAACTGGTCGCTCGGCATCGCACTCAACATACCGCTCTTCAGCGGGTTTCGCGATACCTACAATACCCGCCTCGCCGAAGCGAACGCAGAGCGCCAGCGCGCCAACCGCGATCAGTTGTCGAATCAGGTAGAACTCGATGTCTGGGAGGGCTACTTCACACTCCAGACGGCCGCGGCCGCGCTGACGACGGCGGATTCCCTCGTGCGCACCGCCGCGCAATCGCTGGAAGTGGCCGAAGCACGCTATCGCGGCGGCGTCGGCAACCTGCTCGATCTGATCACCGCGCAGGCCGACGACGTGAACGCGCGCGTGCAGCAGATCACATCGCAGTTCACCTGGTACACCGCTTTCTCGCAACTCAACTTTGCGCTCGGCTCATTGCCGCTCTCGCCCGCGTCGCTCGGAGCGCCACCGGCGCCAGGCTCGGCGCCGGTGAATCCCGCTCCCGGCACACCGTCCTTTCCGCCACTGCAGATACAGAAACAGCCATGAAGCGACTCGGCATTCTCTTGGTAGGGCTGTTGATCATCGGCGCCGCGCTCGGATTCGGCGCCTGGCAAACTGGCCGATGGAGCCCGTTCGGCACGTCCGGCGTGGCGGGCGCCGACAAGGGCGGCAAGCAGGCGTCGGCCAAGGACGGCAAGAAGGACGGCAAGGGCAGCCGGCCGGCGATCGTCGTACGCACCGCGCGCGTGGAGATCACCCCGATGCCGGTGGTCATCGACGTTGTCGGCACGATCGAATCGGAACACGTCGTCGCCGTGCGCCCGCAGGTGTCCGGCCTGCTGACCCAGGTGATGGTCAAGGAAGGCGACCGTGTACGCGCCGGGCAGACGATGTTCCGGATCGATTCGCGTCAGATCGATGCTTCGATCAACCAGGCCAAGGCCGCGGTCGCCCGCGACCAGGCGAATCTGGAGCTCGCGCGCGCGAACGAGAAGCGGTTGCGGCCGTTGCTCGAACGCGACTTCATCACCCGTGCCGAGTACGAAACCACGGCGGCCAACGTGGCCGCGCTGCAGGCGCAGGTCGAAGCGAACCGCGCGCAACTCGAACAGGTGCAGGTCCAGCTCGATTTCACATACATCCGCGCAACGATCGACGGTCGACTGGGTGCGCTGTCGGTGCGCGCCGGCAATCTCGTCTCGGCGTCGACCTCGTCGACGAGCGTGCCGCTGGTGACGATCAACCGCACCAACCCGGTGCTGGTGAGCTTCAACGTGCCGCAGGAAGTTCTCAGTACGGTGCGCAAGTTCCAGACTTCCGGCGAGCTGAACGTCCAGGTGCTGCGCGAACAGGGGGCCGAGGTGCTGGGCGAAGGCAAGCTGGTCTTCATCGACAACAACGTGAACGCGCAGACCGGCACGATCATCATGAAGGCACGCTTGACCAACGACAAGGAAACGCTCTGGCCCGGGCAGTTCGTCGCGGTACGGATGGTGCTGACGACCGAACCCGAGGCGATCGTCGTGCCCGAAGCGGCTGTGCAGCCCGGTCAGCAGGGGTCGTTCGTCTATGTGTTCCAGCCCGGTGAGGGCGACGCAGCGGGTCGGGCCCGCATCCAGACCGTACGCATCGACCGGCAACTCGGCGATCGCGTCGTCATCGCCTCCGGACTCAATGGCGGCGAGCTGGTCATCACCGAGGTGCCGCCGGGCCTGGCGCCGGGCGCGCCGGTGCGCCTGCCCGCCAAAGGCGAAGGCAAAGGCGCCGGCAAGAAGGGCGCAGGCGCGGCAGACGGCAAAGGGGGTGGTGCCAAGGGCGACGCGATCTCCGGCGATGTGAAGCCGCCCGACGCGGCGTCGG
The DNA here is from genome assembly GCA_014379045.1 of Burkholderiales bacterium. Classification (GTDB taxonomy): domain Bacteria; phylum Pseudomonadota; class Gammaproteobacteria; order Burkholderiales; family CAIKXV01; genus CAIKXV01. Next base: position 3,302 of record JACMMK010000420.1, on the reverse strand, counting down.
AGCCCCGCAAGACCGAGCAGGCCAAGTAAGATCGCGTCGTCGAGCCGGGCTGCCATCAGCCTGCGGACGGTTTCTGCGCTACCGGAGGTTTGAAACATGAGCAACAGTTCGATTTCCAGACTGTTCATCGAACGGCCGGTAGCTACCGCCACGTTGATGGTGGCGCTCGTGCTGTTCGGCTTCATCGGCTTCCAGAAGCTGCCGGTCAACGAACTGCCCAACGTCGACTTCCCGAACATCCTCGTCACGGCCGATCTGCCCGGCGCGAATCCGGAAACGATGGCCAATACGGTGGCGACCGTGCTCGAGCGCCAGTTCAGCACGATCGCGGGCGTCGATTCGATGAATTCGATATCGCGCGACGGCAACACCCGGATCACCCTGCAGTTCAACATCGACCGCGACATCGACGCCGCGGCGCAGGACGTCCAGTCGGCGATCGCCGTCGTCCAGCGACGCCTGCCCGACGGCATGGAGCCGCCGGTGATGCGCAAACTGAACCCCGCCGACTCGCCGATCCTGTTCCTCGCGTTCACCGGGCAGAACCTCACGCTGTCGAAGCTCAACGAGTTTGCCGACACCCGGATCGCGCAGCGCCTGTCGATGATTCCGGGCGTGGCACAGGTGCAGATCTTCGGCTCGCAGAAGTTCGCCCTGCGCCTGCTGGTCGACCCGTCCAAGCTCGCCAAACGCAACCTGGGGCTCGAACAGGTGGTGTCGGCGGTGCAGCAGGGGAACAGCAACCTGCCGTCCGGATCGCTCGACGGTACGGTGCGCAACTATTCGGTGAAGGTCGACGGATCGATCGACAGCGCGCGCGACTTTCGCAACGTGATCGTCGCCTATCGCGACGGTGCGCCGGTGCGCTTTGGCGACATCGGCCGCGTGTTCGAAGGGGTGCAGAACGACAAGTCCTGGACCTGGTTCAACAAGGAGCGGGCGATCGTGCTCGCGATTCAACGGCAACCGGGATCGAACACGGTCGAGGTGGTGCGCCGGATAAACGAAATCCTGCCCGAGCTGACCACCACGTTGCCCGCAGGCGCCCAGATGGACGTGATCTACGACCGGTCGCAATTCATCAAGGCGTCGATCAACGAGGTCTACAAGAAGCTCGCCATCGCGACCACCTTCGTCGTGCTCGTGATCCTCGTGTTCCTGCGCAATCTGCGCGCGACGATCATCACTGCGGCAGTGCTGCCCACCGCGATGATGGGCACCTTCGGGGTGATGTATCTGCTCGGATTCTCGATCAACAACCTGTCGTTGATCGCGATCATTCTGGCCGTGGGCTTCGTCGTCGACGACGCGATCGTGGTCCTGGAGAACATCGCCCGCCACATGGAGATGGGCAAGACACGGATGCAGGCGGCCTTCGACGGCGCCAAGGAGATCGGCTTCACGATCCTGTCGATGACGATCTCGCTGGTCGCCGTGTTCCTGCCGATCCTGTTCATGGGCGGCCTGCTCGGGCGCCTGTTCACCGAGTTCGCCGTGACCGTCGGGATCGCGGTCGCCCTGTCGGGCTTCATCTCGCTCGCGCTGACGCCGATGCTTTGCAGCCGCTTCCTGTCGACCTCGCACAGTCACTTCTTCGTCTTCGAATGGTTCGAGGCCGGGTTCGAAGCGACCAAACGCGGCTACGAGCGGAGTCTGCGCTGGTCGATGCGGCACCGCTGGGTGATGCTGCTGATTTCGGTACTCGTGATGGGTGCGACCGTCGCGCTGCTGATGCACATCCCCAAAGGCTTCATCCCGCGCCAGGACACCGGCGTCGTCAACCTGACCACGCGTGGTTCCGAAGGGTTGACCTTCGACGAGATGGTGAAACGCCAGGCGGCGGTCGCCGCAATCGTGCTGCAGAACCCGAATGTCGCGGGCATCCGCTCGAGCGCCGGCCAGGGCTTCGGCGGCGTGCAACAGCCCAATGTGGGCTCGATGACGGTCCGGTTGATCCCGATGAAGGATCGCGAGGTGCGCTCCGACGGGGTGATCGAACAGCTGCGCGAATCGCTGCGCGGCGGCGCGAGTCAGGGGCTGCGGATTTTCTATTCCAATCCGCCCGCGATCAACCTCGGCGGCGGCGTGACCAATGCCGATTACCAGCTGGTGCTCTCCGGTTCCGACCTGAACGCGCTCTATGGTCCCGCTGAGGCGCTCGAGGCGAAGCTGCGCGAGGTGCGCTCGCTGCGCGACGTCAACACTTCGCTCGAACTGCGCAACCCGCAGCTGCAGGTGCACATCCTGCGCGATCGGGCCGCTGCGCTCGGCATCACCCCGCAGCAGGTCGAGGCGGCCATGTACAACGCCTTCGGTGGGCGACAGATCAGCACACTGTACGGCGACTCGGATCAGTACGACGTGATGCTGCAGGTCGATCGTGTGTTCCAGCAGGATATCAATGCGCTGTCGATGATCTATGTACAAAGCCCGAGCGGCGTCACCGTGCCGTTATCGAGCGTCGCGCAGATCAAGCGCGGGGTCGGCCCGATGACCGTATTGCACTTCGGTCAGCTTGCGTCGGTGACGCTCTCGTTCAACACCGCCGAGGGTGCCTCGGTCGGCGAAGCGGTCGACGACGCGCTGCGTATCGCGCGCGAGACGGTGCCCCCCGAAGTTTCGATCAACCTCGCCGGCAGTGCGAAGTTCTTCCAGGACTCGACCAAGGCACTGCCCGTCCTGCTGCTGATCACGATTCTGGTGATCTACGGCGTGCTCGCCATCCTGTACGAGCATTTCGGCCATCCGATCACGATCCTGACTGCGCTGCCGCTCGCAGGATTCGGCGCGCTGATCACGCTGATCCTGTTCGGCTATGAGCTCAACATCTTCAGTTTCGTCGGCATCATCCTGCTGGTGGGGCTGGTCAAGAAGAACGGCATCATGATGGTCGACTTCGCACTGCAGCTGCAGCGCGAGAAAGGTCTGACGCCCGTCGATGCGATCACCGAGGCGTGCGTGGTGCGCTTCCGCCCGATCATGATGACCAGCTTCGCGGCCGTGTTCGCGACGCTGCCGATCGCGATGGCGAGCGGCGAAGGCGCCGAGTCGCGCGCTCCGATCGGTCTGGCGGTCGTCGGCGGACTCCTTTTTTCGCAACTTCTGACGCTGTATGTGACGCCGACGTTCTTCGTCAGCCTCGACCGCTTCACGCGTCGACTGCGCGGTGATCGACGTCGGCCGGAAGACGCGCGCTACGCCGTGACGCCTGCGGGGGGGGCGTTGCCACCGACCGCGCCCGAGACCCGGGCCGGCGCACCCCGGCCGGCAGCCGAGGGCGCGGGGGGCTGAGCGCGCGCCGC
>JACMMK010000419.1 GCA_014379045.1 Burkholderiales bacterium | reverse complement strand
GCATGGCCACGGCGACGGCATGGCGCCGCCCGCGCAGGCGCCGGGCACGCGCCCGCGTTTGTTCGACTGGAGCCGGATCCAGTTGCTGCTCCCGTTCCTCTGGGAGTATCGGCTGCGGGTGGTCGGCGCGCTGACGCTCCTCGTGATCGCAAAGCTCGCCAACCTGGGTGTGCCCCTGGTGCTGAAGGAGATCGTCGACTCGCTGTCGCCCGATCGCGCGGTGCTCGTGGTGCCGGTCGCGCTGCTCGTCGCCTACGGCGCGCTGCGCCTGTCGACGACGTTGTTCGCCGAGTTGCGCGACGTCGTGTTCGTGCGCGTCGCGCAGCGCGCAATCCGTCGCGTCGCGCTGTCTGTGTTCCGACATCTGCACAGCCTCAGCCTGCGCTTCCACCTCGAACGGCAGACGGGCGGCATGTCGCGCGATATCGAGCGCGGCACGCGCGGCATCAGCACGTTGCTCACCTACATGCTGTTCTCGATCATCCCGGTGATTCTCGAGTTCGCGCTGGTGGCAGCCGTGCTGCTGACCAAGTTCGACTGGCGCTTCGCGGCGGTCACGTTCCTGGCCGTCGGGCTGTATGTGTTCTTCACGATCTCGGTCACCGAGTGGCGCAGCGCGATCCGGCGCGAGGCGAACGAGCTCGATTCGAAGGCGAACACGCGCGCGATCGACAGCCTGCTCAACTACGAGACGGTCAAGTACTTCAACAACGAGGAGTACGAGGCGGGGCGATACGACAGCAGCCTCGAACACTACGAGACGGCGGCGGTCAGGACCGAGGCCTCGCTCGGCCTGCTCAACGTCGGTCAAAGCCTGATCATCGCGGGCGGTGTCACGGCGCTGATGGTGTTCGCCGCACAGGGGGTCGCTGCGAAGACGTTGACGCTGGGCGATCTGGTGCTGGTCAACGCGTTGTTGATTCAACTGTACATCCCGCTGAATTTCCTCGGCATGGCGTATCGCGAGATCAAGCAGGCGACGACCGACATGGATCGGATGTTCGCGCTGCTCGGCCAGCACCGTGAGGTGCAGGACGCGCCCGAGGCGGTGACGGTGCCGTTGGGCAGCCTCGCGATCCGCTTCGACCGGGTCGATTTCAGCTACGAGCCCGCGCGGCAGATCCTGCATCAGGTGAGTTTCGAGGTACCCGCGGGCGCCAAGGTGGCCGTCGTCGGCCACAGCGGCTCGGGCAAGTCGACGCTGGCACGTCTGCTCTACCGCTTCTACGACGTGCAGCACGGCAGCGTGTCGGTGGGCGGGGTCGACGTGCGCCATCTGCGCCAGACGAGCCTGCGCGGTGCGATCGGAATCGTGCCGCAGGATACGGTGCTGTTCAACGATACGATCCGCTACAACATCCACTACGGGCGCACCTCGGCCTCCGAGGCCGAGGTGGTCGGTGCCGCGCAGTCGGCGCATATCCACGCTTTCGTCGAGTCCCTGCCCAAAGGCTACGAGTCGGCGGTCGGCGAGCGGGGCCTCAAGCTCTCCGGCGGCGAGAAGCAGCGGGTGGCGATCGCGCGCGCGATCCTGAAGAATCCGCAGGTCATGATCTTCGACGAGGCGACCTCGGCCCTCGATTCCGAGACCGAGCAGGCGATCCAGGCCGAACTCGAGCAGATCGCGCGCGGACGCACGACACTGGTGATCGCACATCGCCTGTCGACGATCATCGACGCCGATCAGATCCTGGTCATGGACCAGGGGCGGATCGTCGAGCGCGGCACGCATCGTGAACTGCTCGTCGCGAACGGCGCCTACGCGCAGATGTGGGCCCTGCAACAGCAGGAACGGTTGGGTGGCGCTCGGCAGATTCTAGAGTCACTCTGAAATACGGTTGCCAAGTCACGGTATTCGTTATCTAATCCGGCAGGATTTCGAGTGCATCGGGCTAAAGTTCCCGGTAGCGGTGTCGACAATGGCTCGGTGAATGCGGAAATAGGAGCGAGACCCGTGACAGAACACTCTCTCAGGCACTGGCTGGTCCTGCTGGGCTTGACTGCCGGCGTGGCCGGTTTGCCGGTCGCCGATGCGATCGCGCAGTCGCCCAAGGCTGCGATCGCGTCCAAATCTACGCAACGCCCGTCCGCCGCCCGCCCGGTCGCGCCGACGCGGGTTGCCCG
>JACMMK010000418.1 GCA_014379045.1 Burkholderiales bacterium | reverse complement strand
CCCGATCGGCGGCGCGCCGTGAGGCTTCGCGCCAAGTCAGGCCGGCACGTCGCGGAGCGCCCGTCTCTCGTGCACCGGAGCAGTTGTAGCAATGCACTTGGGCAACTCAGCTGGACAACAATTTGCCCCGATGCGCACACAAGCTGAGCCCTAGGCACACTTCTGCCGGGGTGTACTGTTGAAACAGGCCGTCACCCGAGGAGTTGAAGCTGTGGGCGAAGTTCATCAAGCAGACAGGGATCAGGCCCGAACGAATGCGGCGCCGGACACCATCCGGCAGATGGTCGACCACTGGGCGCGCGAGACGCCGCAGGCGCCGTATCTGATCGCGCCGGAGACTGGTGCCGTGATGACCTACGACGCGCTGCACGGGCACTGCCGCGAGCTCGCACGCGTGCTGCTGATGAACGGGCTCGAGCCGGGCGACAAGGTGTCCCTGATGATGCACAACGGCTACCAGACGGCGCGGCTGCTGCTCGGGGTCATGTACGCCGGCATGACGGTGCAGCCGATCAACCTGCTAGCGCAGGCATCGCAGCTCAAGTACGTGCTCGACCATTCCGATACGCGCCTCGTGTTCGCCGCGCACGAGTACGTCGAGCGTCTGCGCGCACCGCTCGAAGAGATCACCGCGAGCGGCGCGCGCGAGATCGCGGTGTTTCCGTTGAACCCCGACCAGATCGACATCTTCGACGACCCCTACATCGCGCACCTGCCGCTGCCACCGGTCGCGCCCGACGACGAAGCGCTGCTGATGTACACGTCGGGTACCACCGGCGTGCCGAAGGGCGTCGTCCAGACCCACCACGCCGTATCGGCGGGGGGACGGTTCACGACCGCTGCGCACGCGCTGACCCAGGCCGACCGCGTGCTCTGCACGATGCCGCTGTACCACATCAATGGTCAGATCGTGACGACGGTGGCGCCGCTGGCCCACGGTGGCTCGGTGGTGATGCCGCACCGGTTTTCCGCGTCGGCCTTCTGGCAGCTGGTCGCGGACCACCGTTGCACCTGGATCAACGTCGTGCCGACGATCATCGCGTACCTGCTGAACGGACCCGATCCGCGCGCCCTAGGCCTCGACCTCTCGCGCGTGCGCTTCTGCCGCTCGGCCTCGGCACCCCTGTCCCCGCACCATCATCGCGCCTTCGAGGCGAAATTCGGCATCGGCGTGATCGAGACGATGGGGCTCACCGAGACCAACGCGCCGGCGTTCACCAACCCGCTCGACCCGGGCAAGCGCAAGCTCGGCAGCCCCGGGCAGGCGTTCGGCAACACCGCGAAGGTGATCGATGCCGAAGGGCGCACGGTCGCGGCAGGTGTCGCCGGTGAGATCATGATCCGCGGCGACAACGTCATGAAGGGTTACTACAAGTCGCCGGAACAGACCGCGCAGGCGTTCGATCGCGACGGCTGGCTGCACACCGGCGATCTGGGCTATCTCGACGACGATGGCTTCGTGTTCGTCACCGGGCGGCTGAAGGAACTGATCATCAAGGGCGGCGAGAACATCGCCCCGCGCGAAATCGACGAAGCACTGTTGCGCCATCCCGCGGTGCTCGAGGCGGCGGCGGTCGGCATCCCCGATGCGCGTTACGGCCAGCAGATCCTGGCGTGCGTGATCGCCAGGCCCGGGGCGATCGTCACGGCCGAGGAACTGATCGCGTTCTGCGTGAGCGAACTCGGGCCGTACAAGACCCCCGCGCTGATCCGCCTGGTCGACGATCTGCCGAAGGGGCCGTCGGGCAAGGTGCAACGATTGAAGCTGGCCGAGATGCACAACCCCGGCTAGCCCTGCGCAGAACGGATCGTCTGCGCATCGAAGCGCTCAGTCGCGATAGCGCGCAAGCGCGTCTTCGTCGAACTCGAGTCCAAGACCGACGCGCTGCGGCACCGCGAGCATGCCCTCATGCATCCGCGGCACCTCGCGGAACAGCGCACCCGACCACGGCATGTACTCGACGGTCAAACCGTTCGGTATCGCCGACACCAGATGCACGTGGATTTCGGGCAGCAGGTGACTGACCACCGGCAGATTGAACGCCTGCGCCATACCCGCGATCTTCAGCCATCCGCTGATGCCGCCGGCGCGCAGCACATCGATCATCACGATATCGACCGAGCGTGCCTCGAGCATGTGCCGGAACGGCACCGGGCCGTAGACGTACTCTCCTGCCGCGATCGGCGTGTGCAACGCCCGCGCGACGCTCGCAAGCCCCGGGTAATCGTCGTGCGCGACGACGTCTTCGAGCCAGAACAACCCGTACTGCTCGACGCGCTGACCGATCGAAATCGCCTGGCGGACATCCCAGCGCTGGTTGATGTCGCACATCAGGTCGATGTCGGGACCGATCGCCTCACGGATCAACCGGATGCGCGCCTCTTCGAGTGCCGGGGTCGTCGGTCCGGGCAGCGCGAGCTGGGTCTTCATCTGCCGCCAGCCCTGCTCGGCCAGGTGCTGCGCAGCGCGCACGCCCTGCTCGAGCGTGAAGTGGCGCATCAGCGCACCGCTCGCGTACGTCGGCACCGAGGTGCGATGGCCGCCGGCGAGCGTCGACACCGATACGCCGAGCGCCTTGCCCTTGATATCCCAGAGCGCGATATCGATGGCCGACAGCGCGAGCGTGAACAGGCCGCCGGGGCCGGCCGATGCGCCCGCCGCGATGCGCAGCTTGTCGCCGATCGCCTCGATGCGCAGCGCATCGTCGCCGACGATCATCGCCGCGAGCAGGTCGACGGTGTGTCTGAGTGCAGCGGTCAGCGGCCCGCCGAAGTACGTGACGCCGATGCCGGTCAGGCCCGGCTGATCGGTGTGCAACGTCAATGTGACGAAGTCGCGCGTGCCGGCGACCGTCGGGCCGTTCGCGAGCGGCTCATCGGCCGGTAGCCGAGCGATCGAGGAATGATGTCCGATGATTTTCATCGTGCGTCCGCCTCGTCACGGCTCGGCACGATCGGCAGCAGCAGATACGGCGTGCGTCCGTCGCCCGCGTGCAGGGTCACCCTGCCCCCGAACACCGCGGCCGGCCGGTCGCGCGGATCGTCGTGCAGGAATGGTCCGCAGCCGCGCATCGGATGCTTCATGTTCGACAGCGTCGTCGCTTCGCCGTCGTACTCGTAATCGCGGCCGCGGATCGACAGCGCAATCCGGTAGCCGCGCTTCACGACGATCGACGTCGGAATGATCTCGATATCGAGTTCGACGATCTCGCCGGGGGCCAGCGGTTGCAGCACATCGTGCGTGTGCCACGGTCGCCATGGTGTACTCAGTGCAGGGTCGAGCCGGCGATGCGAGACACGTAGCCAGCCCTGTCCGACCGGGGTATGCGGATCGAGCGCTCCCTGGAACACGACCTCACCGCCGCCCGGTGCGAACACCCGTAACACCGCGAACAGGTCGGCATCGCTCGTCGACGACGACACGAACAGCTTCAGCGCGACCGGCCCGGTGATCTCGGTGTCGGCCTCGACCGGCAAGGTGGTGAACGTGAGCCCATCGCCCATCGCCTCGTACTCGACCGACTGCGCACGCTCGGCGGCGATCGGCCCCAGGCGCCGCGTGGCGAGTTCGAGGTGCAACGGCGTCCAGCGCGTGCGCGCAAGCGGCCACTCGTGCTCGTCACGGCGCACGAACTTCTCGTCCGGATGGCGCACGTTCAACGTCACCCGCGGCTGGCGATCCCAGCCGTTGTCCTCGCCCTTGAGGAAATGCGCGAAGAAACGCTTCTGCAGGTTCACCCCTTCGTCGGTGTAGAACGGTGCCCAGTGTGAACCCCCGTGCACCTCGAGCCACTTCTGCGTCGAGGCTGCGCGCATGAAGCCCTCGAAATTGCCGCGCGGATGCAGCCCCTGACCGCCCCAATTCGCCGCCGAGAGCAGCGGCACGGTGACCTTCGACAGGTCGGCCGAGCGCTCGCGGTACCAGTCGTCGAGCAACGGGCGCTCGAGGTACTGGCCCCACATGTCTTCACGGTTGCGCAAGAGTTCCTCCTCGGACAGCGTTTCCGGTCCGCACACGAGGTCGCCGGTGACCTGCGAACGCGCACCGCGTTCGCCGACCCCATGTTGCACGGTCTTCACCTGCATGTCCTGCCAGTTCTTGCGGAACGTGCACGCGATGCCGCCGTGGCGCGCGCCGTCGCGATAGTTGTCGACCCAGCCCTCCCACACGCAGATCGCGGCAAGGTGCGGGGGTTGTGTCGCGGCCACGCGCCACTGGTTCGCTGCGTAGTACGAGATACCGTTCAAGCCGACCTTGCCACTGCACCACGGCATGCGTGCGATCCACTCGATGCAGTCGTGGAAATCGTGTTGCTCGCGCGCGTTGTTGTGCGCGAGGTAGCCGGGCGAGCGCCCCGCTCCGCGCGAATCGATCCGTACGCAGGCATAGCCGTCCGGGACCCACTTTTCCGGGTCGATCACTTCCCAGTTCTGGTAGCGGTTGCTGGAGCCCGAAACCGCGTCGGGGTTGTCGCGCGCCATGATCTCCCAGGCCGTCTTGTAACCGGTCTGGAAGGCGAGCCCCTTGCCGTAGGGGCCATAGCTCGCGAGCGCCGGATAGCGCCCTTCCTCGAGCGGACGGAACACGTCCGCACGCAACACCACGCCATCGTCCATCCTGATCGGCACGTCCCAGTCGATGCGCATGCCATCGCGCACCTCGCTGCGGAATGAAGCATCCATCGAAGTACTCATTCAGATCGAATTCCTTTCTCGCGGATCACCTTGCCCCAGACCTGCATCTCGGCACGCATTTCGCGCGCGAACTCCTCCGCCGTGTTGGCGATCACCTCCGACCCGCCCTTGATTACGCGATCGCGGATCTCCGGCAGGTTGATGATGCGCACGACTTCGGTGGTGAGCCTGCCGGCAACCTCGACCGGCATGCGCGGCGGACCGAGCAGGCCGCTGCTCTTCCCTGGATCCGTATCCCGTTCTGACCAGGATGCCCCGGCCACCGATGGTTCGAGCGAGCGCCACATCGAGCCACCGGTCACCCACGGTAAACGAGCTCGTCGGATCGATGCCGAATTCCCGCACCGCCCGATCGACGAGTCCGCGAGACGGCTTGCGGCAGTCGCACGTCCCCGCGAACCCGGCGACCTTGCCGTCGGGATGATGCGGACAATAGTAATACGCGTCGATG
>JACMMK010000417.1 GCA_014379045.1 Burkholderiales bacterium | reverse complement strand
GCGCACCGCCCGCGCTTTCGCTCACGGCAGACGACCTCGATCCACGCGAGCGCCGGGGCTGGGAGCGCTCCGAGGCAGCGCTGGCGCAGGTCGAGGCGGGGTCGAGCTTCATCCAGCACCTGCTCGCGCAGACGCCGGTGCGGGCCGAAGGTGGCGAGCCTCGAGCGCGCTGCGTGATGCCGATGGGGATCCATGTCGGCAACCGGGTCGGTCATGCCCAGGGCGGGGTCAGCTTCGCGTTGGCGGCACTGACGGCATGCGCGGCCGCGCCACCCGAGCATCGACTGGTCGAGGCCTCTGCCTGGTATCTCGATCCGGGTGAGGGGCGTGCGCTGAAAGTCGACGCGCGCGTGCGCCGCGCGGGACGGCGCCTGTCGGTGGTCGACACCGTCGTCGCCGGGAAAGGTCGGACCCACGCGTTGCGCATGCTGTCCACCCACTGCGCGATCGGCCCGCCGCCCGGCACCTGAAGGAAACGCGCTGGGTCCTCACGGGATGCAGTCTGGGTTCAGCCGGCAGCGGTGCGGCGCGCTTCAGTTCGAACGGCGCTGGCGTGTGTCACCGACGCATGGCAGCATAGCGGCATGAACCCTGAAGTCACTGATCGCAATGCCGTTGCACCCGAGCCACCCCGCACCCTGCGCGGCTATCTTGATGGCTTCATCGCCGATACCCTCGACCGCTGCACCCGCTGCGGCCAGTGTTACGTGGCGTGTCCGATGGTCGGCTACGCGCCCGAACTCGCCGGCGCCGATCCGGCAGCGGTGGTGTCGGGCCTGCTGCCGTTGCTGCAGGGCGCACCGGGTTCGCGCGAAGCGGTCGGCTGGGTCAAGGTCTGCACGCAGTCCGCTACCTGCATCGATGCGTGCCCCGAGGGAATCAACGCGATGCTGATGCTGCGCGTCGCCCGGATGGGAGCGCTCGGTTCGCTCGGCGGCGAGGCGCAGATGAAAGCGACCGACGATCCGCTGTTCTTTCGCAAGATCGAGGCGTTTGCCGCGACCCAGCTCGCCCCTGAAGAGATCGAAGCGTGGCACCGCGCGAGCGCGCAGGAGCGAACCGCATCGTGAGCGAGAAGGTCGTGTTCTGGTACGGCTGCAACGTGGTGCGTCACGGCGACATCATTCACGGTTCGATCGAGATCCTGCGCGCGATCGGGCTCGAGGTGGCACCGGTCGGCGGACCCGGCTACTGCTGCGGCACCACCAAGGATGCGAACCTGCGCGCTGCCGACGGCATGGCGAAGCGCACGGTCGAGAAATTCAACGACCTCGGTGCGACACTGCACGCGGACAAGGTCGTCACCTGGTGTCCGTCGTGTCATCGCCACATGGGTCAGTTCATGAGCGGCTACACGGAGCCGCAGCAGTCGATGTCCCATTTCACGCAGATCGTACATGCGCAGCGTGAGCGGCTGCGCGAGTGTCTCGTGCGTCGGGTCGAGCGCAGAGTGGTGTTGCATAAGCACTTCGGGTTTCGCGAGGTGGCCGTGAACCCGCTGGTCGAGGACCTGCTGCGCATGATCCCCGGGCTCGAAGTCGTGTCCACCGACAGCGCGGTGCCCGGTCACATGTGTTCGGCACTCGTGTCGGTGCCGCAGGCGCTGAAGGACGTGACCCGAGGCGTATGCGAGCTGGCGCGCAGTTCCACGGCCGACGACGTGGTGACCGTGTTCCACTCGTGCCAGCGCCTGTTGTGCGGACTCGAATCGAGCGAGTCGTTCCGCGTGATCAACTACGTATCGTTGCTCGGCGAGTCGATGGGCCTCGATCTGGTCGATGAATACAAGCAGTGGAAGACCGCAGGCAGCGAAGACGAAGTGATGGACCTGGTCGGTCCGGAGCGGGTCGCAAAGCTGGGCGAAAACTTCGTGCGCGAACAGTTGATGCCGGAGTTGCGGCGCGCACCGGTGAAATAGCGGAATCGGCTGCGTGCGCGGCGGGTCGCCGTGGCGCTTTCGCTGACGCGCTCGGAACGAAAGTGTTGACGGGACTGTGCCGTGCGCAGGCGTCTTGAGCCGCTCAGGTACCCACGCCGATGCCATCTCGACGCCATACTGAACGTCATCGCAACGACCGGATCGGATGGTTGCGCGCCGCCGTCCTCGGCGCCAACGACGGGATCGTGTCGACGGCGAGTCTGATCGTCGGCGTCGCTGCCGCCGGAGCGCCGCAGGCGAGCGTGCTGTTGACCGGGGTGGCGGCACTGGTCGCCGGGGCGATGTCGATGGCGGCGGGCGAGTACGTATCGGTGCATTCGCAGGCCGATACCGAGAAAGCCGACTTGAAGCGCGAGCGGGCCGAACTGGAAGCCGAGCCGGTGGCCGAGCATCGCGAACTCACGGCGATCTACGTCGGCCGCGGGCTCGAGCCCGGGCTTGCCCGACAGGTGGCCGAGCAACTGATGGCGCACGACGCCCTCGGTGCGCACGCGCGCGACGAGCTGGGCATCGCAGAGGGTTTGAACGCGCGTCCGCTTCAGGCCGCCCTGGCGTCGGGTGCGAGTTTCGCGGTCGGTGCGATGCTGCCGCTGTTGGTCACGGCCGTTGCGCCGGAGCGCGCAGCGATCGCGTGGGTGTCGGTGCTGTCGCTCGGGTTTCTTGCCCTGCTCGGCGCGCTGGCGGCGCACGTCGGCGGTGCGCGCAAGTGGGTCGGGGCGCTGCGGGTAACGTTCTGGGGAACGCTGGCGATGGCCGTCACCGCGGGGACCGGCGCGCTGTTCGGTGCGATCGCCTGACTACGGTAGTGCGAAGTTCGCTTGCCCTAGATCCGCTTGGCGTAGGACTTGCAGTCCGTGGCATAGCAGCCGCATGCGGCCGCCTTCAACCCGTCGCGGTCGAGCACCGTCAACTCGCCGCGCCGATACTCGATCAGCCCGTTGCGCTGCAGGTTTCCCGCGGCCAGGGTAATGCCCACCCGACGCACACCGAGCATGTAGGCGAGAAACTCGTGGGTGAGGCGGAAGGTGCTCGACCGGGCACGGTCCTGACTCATCAACAGCCAGCGCGCCAGCCGCGGACCGATGCCATGAAAACGCTGGCACGCCGCTGACGCGGAGAGTTGCGCCATCAACACGTAGACGTAGCGCTGGAGAAGTTGCTGCAGCGGTTCGCTCTCGGCAAGTTCTGCCGCGAAAGCGCTTCTGTCGATCCGCCACGCCCTTCCCGGTCCCTGTACCACGGCCCTCAGCGGCGACACCGCCACCCCAAGCGCCAGTTGCGCGCCGACCATGCCTTCGCGACCGACCATGCCGACTTCCAGCGGCGGGTAGCCTTCGATCTCAGTGATCAGGGAAACGAACCCTTCCAGAGGGAAGTAAACGTGGCGCGCCGGCTCGCCGCGTTCGCACAACATTTCCTCGAGAACGAGCTCTACCGGTGCACACAGTGCGAGCAGCCGCTTCCTGTCCTGCGCCGGGAGCGTTTCGATCAATCGGTTTTTGACGGGACCTACACTTTCCGGTGCAGCGCACGCCCCAGCCTGTGAAATGCACGATCGGAGCGTGTTCAGGTCGTCCACGCCATGCGGGAACGATCGGTCGCCTGGGGTTGCGGCAGCGACCTGATCCGGAGGATGGTGCGTCAGCGGGCAATGCCCGTCGTCCAGCGCTCAACTGGCGATCTTTTGAGGCAGCAGCCTATCGTACTCCTTCTTCACTACCGCATAGCATTCGCACGTTCGGGCCTCGAGACCTTTCCGGTCCAGAACGGAGATACGCCCGCGCGCATAGCGGATCAACCCGAGCTTCTGGAGTTTGTGCGCGCCTTCCGTCACGCCCTCGCGACGTACTCCCAGCATGTTTGCGATCAGTTCCTGCGTCATCACGAGTTCGGTGCCCTTCAACCGGTCCAGGCTCAGCAGCAGCCAGCGACACAATTGCTGATCGAGCGAATGATGGCGGTTGCAGACGGCAGTCTGCGCCATCTGCGTGATCAACGCCTGGGTGAAGCGCAGCAACAGATGCATCGACGGTCCGGGCCGGTTGACCTCGTCCTTGATCGCCTGGCCCTTCAGCCGGAAACCTTCGCCTGCACTCTGAATGACGGCGCGACTTGGCGTCGACTCACCGCCCATGAACAAAGCGATGCCGACCATGCCTTCATTGCCAACCACGGCGATCTCGGCCGAGGCGCCGTCTTCCATCACGTAAAGCAGGGAGACGATGGCCGTGGTCGGGAAGTAGACATGACTCAGCGTCGTGCCGGATTCATACAGAACCTGTCCGAGGGGCATTTCGACCCATTCCAGCAACGGTTCCCACCGGTTCCATTCGGTATCGGGAAGGGCAGCGAGAAGGGCGTTCGCTCTGGGGTCGGGAACCGGCGCGTTCATGAGTCGATTCAAGGCAGTTAGGGGCGGCCTGGCGATAGGCCGACACGACAACGCACTATAAATAACCGGACAGCGCGCTTATGTTCGGTACCGCACATAAGGGAACTCTACAGCAACGCCGGGCACAAATCTTGGGTAGGGAAATTCGTGCCGCGACATACGTCACAGGGTTTCGCTCCGGGATCGTCAGGTTGTCAGCTGAAAGGTGCGACACCCGATCTCGCCGCGATCGATTTTGATCCGACTATGCATTATGCGCGCGACGCCTCCCGAATTAATGCACACTGGGCTGCCCCCAATCGTTGGGCGGTAGCCGGATAACCGGAGCGACTCATGACTTCCAAATCTGTCAACCCACTGTGGACTACCGCATCGTTCGGCGGCCGTGCCGAAACGTCGACAACCGATGTGTCTGCCCTCGGTGAACACTTGACGCTTTGCAGGTCGCTCAGTGGACGCATGTTTGCGCTGCAGTGTGGCGCCGAGGCGATGCACAGTTTTGCGGCGCCTCGCTTCGTGACGGTGTTGTCCGCAGTGACGGTTCTGATCGGCATTGGCTTGATCGTGTTGTAGCGCATGGCGCAACCCGAGTGGCTGCGCCTGATACCCGATGCATCGCCGGCACTACGCGACATTCTCGAGGCCTCAGGTGGCGTAGTCGAACCGCCGATCCGCTCTGAAATCTTCGGACTTCAGCGCTTCGCTCAGCATGGCCGAAGCCTCGGAGACACGCATCGGGCCGAGCCGGGACGGCTGAGTGCAGTCACCTTCTTTCCGCGCCTCAAGAACAACATCGAGGCGCTGCGCGAAGCGCACCGCTACCTCGGGGTGCAAGCCGCCGCAGGCTACGACATCAGCCCGGCGGCGGAGTGGTTGCTCGACAACTTTCACCTGATCGAAGCACAGTTTCAGGAGATTCACGAAGGTCTTCCGAAAAGCTTCTTTCGTGCACTCCCCGTGCTGCTCGACGAACCGTTGGCGGGACTGCCGCGGGTGTACGGCATTGCCTGGGCCTTCGTCGCCCATACCGATGGCGCATTCAACGAGGAACTGCTCGTCCAGTTCCTGTGCGCATACCAGGAGACGCGCGAACTCAATCTGAGCGAGATGTGGGCGCTGCCCACCACGCTGCGCGTCGTACTGATCGAGAATCTGCGCCGGCTCGCGGAACGGGTCGCCGCGCACAAAGCCGCGCGCGAAACGGCGAATCTCTGCTGCGACAAGATCGAGAACTGTTCGGTCGAGGGTCTCGACGAATTGCTCGCGTTGCTCGAAACGCGCGGGGTCGGACGGGTGTTTCTCGCGCAGATGGCCCAGCGTTTGCAGGATCGCCGGATCGTCGCGGGTCCGAACGCCGCGCGCGTGCAAGAATGGATGCGCGCCGCGTTACCGGATCTCGCGGCAGTCCAGGCGCAGCAGAGTGCCGATCAGACTTCCGACAACCTGAGCGTGAGCAACTCGGTCAGGTCGTTGCGGGCGATCGGTGACGCCGATTGGCGCGATCTCGTCGCGCGCACCAGCACGTTGATGCGCCTGATGCTGACCTCGGAGGTGTTCAAGGCCGAGCACCCGAACACGCGCGATCAGACGCTGCATGGCATCGAACAGCTCGCCCGACGCAGCCGGCGCAGTGAACTGTCGGTGGCACAGACGCTGCTGGACCTGATGCGAGCCGATTCCGGTTCCGTGCCCGAAGCTGACCGCCCGGGCGCGGTGGCCAGTCACTGGTTGCACGGTGCGGGTCGTGCGCGACTGAGGCGCGCGTTGGGCTTGCGCCAACGCGCACCCCTGGTCAGCGGCGCGCTGCACGGGCGCGTCGCACTGGGGATCTATCTCGGCTCGCTGCTCCTGGTCACGTCGAGCCTGGTCGCGTGGATACTTCTGCGACCGAGCACCGGCTATGTCGACACGGGCGCGTCGGCGACCTGGCTGGTGCTGCTGGCACTGCTGATGGCGCTTCCCGCATCCGAGGCGGTAGTGGCCGTGATCAATCGCATGATCAGCGAGTCGTTGCGGCCAAGGCATCTGCCGCGCCTCGCGCTGATGAATGGCATCCCGGCCGAGCACCGCGTGATGGTGGTGATCCCGGCCATGCTTACCGACGCCGCGTCGATCGAGGCGCTGGTGCACCGGTTGGAGCTGCATTACCTGGCCAATCCCGAACGCCATGCACAGTTCGCACTGCTGACCGACTGGGCCGATGCCGACGCGGCGAGTGCACCGGGCGACGGTGCGTTGCTGGCCGATGTCAGGCGGCAGATCAGCGCACTCAATGCACGTCACCCGGCGCAGTTCGGAGAAGGCGGTGAAGGTGCAGCGGCGCCGCGCTTTCTCGTTCTGCATCGAGAGCGACGTTTCAGCGAAGGCGAGCAGCGCTGGATCGGCTGGGAGCGTAAACGGGGCAAACTCGAGATGCTGATCGAGGCGCTGGCGGTGGGGGCGCGCGACGGCTTTCTCGACCTGGGCGAAGCGTCGCGGATTGCCCCCGAGACGCGCTACGTGGTGACGCTCGATAGCGATACGCAACTGCCGCCGGGAAGATTGCGCGAACTGGTGGGTGTTGCGGCACACCCGTATGTGCAGCCGCGGCTCGACTCACAGTCACGCCGGGTGGTCAGCGGCTACGGCATCCTTCAACCACGCGTCGTCACGCCGCTTCCGGCGCCCAAGGACTTCACGCTGTATCACTGGCTGTTCGCCGGGCATTGCGGAATCGACCCGTACAGCGCTGCGACCTCCGAAATCTATCAGGACCTCTTCGAAGAGGGGACGTTCACCGGCAAGGGGCTCCTCAACGTGCACGCGCTGCATGCGGTGTTGTCCGGTCGCCTACCCGAAGGTCGGGTGCTGAGTCACGATCTGCTCGAAGGCTCGCTCGCACGCTGCGCGGCGGTGACCGACATCACCGTGATCGAAGATGCGCCGTTCCACGCCGACGTCGCTGCGTCAAGGGTGCATCGCTGGACGCGTGGAGACTGGCAGCTGCTGCCGTTCCTGGTGAGTCCGATCCGCTATCCCCTGCGCTCGATCAACCGGTGGAAGATGTTCGACAACCTGCGCCGGTCGCTGGTGGCGCCGGTGTCGCTCGGGCTGCTGCTGGTGGCACTGGCAGGCGCGGTGATGTCGCCGGTGACCGTGCTCGTGCTGATCGTGGCTGCGTTTTCGGCCGGACCGTTGATGGGCGCGTTGGCGGGATGCTCGCCGAGCCGCGACGATGTCGCCAAGCGCCATTTCTATACACGGGCGATGGCCGACCTCGCGCGCGCGCTGCTCGGCGGGGTGTGGCACGTTGCGCAACTGCTCGCGCAGTCGATGAATGCCATCGACGCCATCGTACGCGCGCTCTACCGGATGGGGGTCAGTCGCCGGCATCTGCTGCAGTGGACGACCGCGGCAGCCGCGCAAGCCTCGGCGAAGACCAAGCTCCCGGGCCTCTTGCGTGCGCACTGGCGCGAACCCCTGGCGGCGCTGGCGGCGCTCGTCGCGTTGCTCGCGTTGGGTACGCCTTACCCGGTGTTGGCGACCGTGCTGTGCCTGCTCTGGGCGGCCTCGCCGGTCACGACATGGCTGGTCAGCCGGCCCAGCCGGGCGCGTCGCGACTCCGCCTTGCCGTTACAGGATCACGCCTACCTGGAGGGTGTCGCGCGCGACACCTGGCGCTACTTCGAGCGCTGTGTCGGGGCCGAGGACAACGATCTGCCTCCGGACAACCTGCAGGTGGTGCCGCACGAGATCATCGCGCATCGCACGTCGCCGACGAACATCGGTCTTTATCTGCTCAGTGTTGCGTGCGCGCGCCGCTTCGGCTGGATCGGCACACAGGAGATGGCGGCGCGGATGGAGGCGACGCTCGCGACGCTCGCCACGCTGCAGCGCTATCGCGGCCACTTCATGAACTGGTACGACACGCAGACGCGCGCGCCGCTGCTGCCGATGTACGTGTCGACCGTCGACAGCGGCAATCTGAGCGGCCATCTGCTCGCGGTCGCGCAGTCGTGTCGGGAGCTCGCGCGCATGCCGCGCGGGCATGTCGACGCCCGACGCGCCCTCGATGCGTCACGACGCAGGCTCGCACCGCTGCTTGCAGGGAAGCCGCGCGCGCTACCTGAAGGCTCGGCGCTCGCGCGGCTGTTGGCGATGCGCGATCCCGTCAGTGAGGGCCACCGTCGTGGTCCCGAGCTCGAACGTCTGCTGCGCGAAGGCGGCGATCAACTCGCGGCACTTGCGCCGCCCAGGGCGGAGTTCAACGCGCATCCGCGGCCCGCCTCAGGTGATGAACTGAGCTGGCTCTTGGCCGATCATCTGGCGACGCTGCGTTCATTGTGGCTCGATCTGCAGGCCGAGGACAGCGTGGGTGCTGCAGGCCCCGCAGCCCGCCTGGAGGCGTTGGCGCAAGGCTGCGAACGCCTCGCATGGGAACCGAACTTCGCGTTTCTCTACCATGCGCAGCGGCATCTGTTCCACATCGGGTTTCGCGTGTCCGAGCAGGAGCTGGATGCCGGGTTCTACGATCTGCTCGCCTCCGAGTCGCGCTTGACGAGCCTGCTCGCGATCGCCAAAGGCGAAGTCGCCGTGACGCACTGGGCTTCGCTCGGTCGCCCGTTCTACGCGATCGGTGCCGACGCAGGGCTGCGCTCGTGGTCGGGTTCGATGTTCGAGTATCTGATGCCCACGCTGGTGCTCGATGAGCCGCACGGCAGTGTGTTGCGCGAGGCCTGCCATGCCGCGTTGCGCGAGCAGATAGAGTTCGCTCAATCGCAATCGGTGCCCTGGGGCATCTCCGAGTCCGCTTATGCCGGCAGCGACCACACCCTCGCCTATCAATATGCGCCGCAGGGCGTGCCGAGACTCGCGTTGCGGCGCACGCCGCCCGACGAACTGGTCATCGCACCCTACGCCACCGCGCTGGCCGCGCAGATCGCGCCGCACCGCGCGCGAGTGAATTTCGCCGCGCTCGAGTCGTTGGTGCCACGCGGGAGGTACGGATTCATCGAAGCCCTGGATTTCTCGCCGACGCGTCAGTCGAGCAACGAGCGGTTCACCGCGGTCGGGACTTTCATGTCGCACCATCAGGGCATGAGCATCGTCGCGCTCGCCAACGTTCTGCTCAACTGCCCCGCACAACGTTGGGGGATGGCCAACGCGAATATCGAAGCGGTCGCCTCGTTGCTGCACGAGCGGGCGCCGCGTGAGGTGTCGATGCTGTACGGAGCGCCGTCGGGCCCGCCGCTTCAGTCGCTCGAGCGGCGTACGCCGGGATTGCTGCGCGAAGTTGTGCCGGGGTCCTCGGCGATCGAACCGACGCATCTGCTGTCGAACGGTCGCTACAACGTCGTGCTGCGCGCCAATGGCGCGGGTTGGAGCCGCTGGGGCCAGGTGGGGATCACGCGCTGGCGCGACGACGCGCTGCGCGATGCGCATGGAAGCTTCTTCTATGTGCGCTGGCCCGCCCAGGGGCGCGACCCGGGGCAGCTGCGGCCGGTATCGATCACGCAGCATCCTTCACCCGATCCGGCTGCGCGCTACCAGAGCATCTATCACGGCGATCGTGTGTGCTTCGATGCGACCTGGCCCGCTCTGCAGACACACACGACCGTGTGGGTGAGTCCGGAGGACGACATCGAGTTCCGCCAGGTGGAACTGCGCAACCTCGGCGATCGGTTTCTCGACATCGAACTGATCTCGGCATCCGAAGTGACACTTGCCGATCCCCGCGCCGATGAAGCGCACCCTGCGTTCTCGAATCTGTTCGTGCGCGCCGAGTGGCAACCCGCGTATCAGGCGCTCGTCTTCGAACGCAAGCCGCGCCTGCCCACCGAGCAGTCTCTGCAGGCTGCGCATTTTCTCGCCGAGACCGACCCGCAGGTCGTCGGCGTGCGCTGCCAGACTGATCGCCAGCGCTGGTTGGGGCGCAACCACGGTGCCGGGATGCCGCTGGGCAGCTTCGACACGCTGCCGGTCGAGTCGGGGGACAGCGCCGATGGCACGACGGGTGCAACCCCCGCCTCAGCGCTGGATACCGGCCTCGATCCGGTGTGCGCGCTGGCGGTACGTCTGCGCATCTCGCCGCACGGACGCGCGCAGCTGACCTTTGCCACCGCTGCTTCGGACCATGACGCGACGCTGCGTGCGGTGATCGACAAGTATCGGCAGACGAACCACGTGCAGCGCGCGTCACTCATGTCGGCGACGTTGAGCGGCATTCGCCTGCGCACGCTGCGCATCAGTGCGGAGACCTTCGCTGCCGTCCAGGTGCTGACGACGGCATTGGTCCTGAGTCTGACGCGGGTTCAGGCCAGTCCGATGTTGCTCGACGAGACCGCGGCGGAGGTCTGCGACCGCAGGCTGCTCTGGCGCTTCGGCATCTCTGGAGACCGACCGATCATTCTGGTGTCCGCCGGTGCGATGCAGGGCTTGGGAATGCTGCGCTCGTTCGCGCAGGCGCTGCGGTTGTGGTCCTGGGGCGGTGTGGGGTGCGATCTGGTCGTCGTCAACGCCGAGCCTGTCTCCTACCAGATGGAACTGCATCGGGAACTCGCGGCCTTGCGTGAGCGCCATGCGGCTGAGAGCGGCGCGCAGCCCAACGCCGCGATGACCGGTTTTCACGTGCTTCGCGCGGACGAACTCTCGCATGACGAGTTGAGCACGCTGCAGGGTCTGGCGCGGGTGACGATTCATGCCGACGGCCGGCCGTTGCTGCACCATGTGCAGGAATGGCTCGAGCTGCACGAACAGGCGTTCGAACAGCGCAAAGCCACCGCAGCCCCGGCGGTCGCCGTCGCCGCCCCGCATGGCGCAGCGGTCCCCGCCCCTGATGGGGCGTTCGTTGCAGCCACCGGCGAGTTCCAGTTCGATGTCGGCGCATCTGCGCGCCCGACGCGCCCGTGGATCAACGTTCTCGCCAACGAAGGGTTCGGCGCTCAGCTCTCGGAGGCGGGCGGGGGCTACACCTGGGCGTTGAACAGTCGCCTGAACCAGCTCACCGCATGGTCGAACGATCCGGTCGCCGACCCGCCGGCCGAATGGTTCCTGGTGCAGGACCGCAGGACGATGGATGCCTGGAGCGTGGCGCCGTCGGCGTGGAGCGATCCGCGGGTCGTGTATCGCGTCGTGCACGGGCAGGGCTACAGCGTGATCAGCCATCGTCGCGGCGATGTCGAAGTCATCGCGACGTGGTGCGTCGACCCCGTCACCTCGGTCAAGCAGGTTCGGCTGCGCATCGTCAACCGCGGCACCCGAACGCTGAACCTGCGCGTGATCGGAATTGCCGAGTGGATGATGGGCGGAAACCGATCCGATCGCAGTACTGCCTATACATCGTTGCATCGCGCGCGTCTGCCTTCGCCGGGTGGCGCTGCCGCCGCGCGCGAGCGCGCGCAGCGGGTCACTGCGCTCCTGTGTACGCAGCGCGAGCGCTCGGGCGGGTTCGGCGAAGGTACGGCGTTCCTCGCGCTTGCCGGAGGGGCCGATGACGACGAAGGCTGGACCTGCGACCGACGCGAGTGCTTCGATGTACGCGGCCGCCTGGTGCTGCCGGATCAGTGGGGTCGGCGCAGCGGCATCGGTCTGGACCCGTGCGCGGCGTTGAGCGCAGGCGTCGTGATCGCCGGCGGCGACGCCCAGGAGCGGGTATTCCTGCTCGGCTACGGCGAAAGCCCTGCGGCTGCGCGGGAACTCGCGACGCTCGCGTGCACGATGCCGGCAGAGGCGCGCATGGAACACGTGCGCAGCACCTGGAATCAGTTGCTCGGCGCCACCGCGGTCAAGACCCCGGACCCGCTGTTCGACGCGCTGGTGAACCGCTGGCTGCTGTATCAGACGGTGTCGTGCAGGATGTGGGCGAAGGCCGGTTTCTATCAGGCCGGCGGCGCGACCGGATTTCGCGATCAGCTGCAGGACGCGATGGCGCTTGCCTGGGCGGCACCGGCGATGCTGCGCGAGCAGATCATCCGCTGCGCCGGGCGCCAGTTTCCCGAGGGCGATGTGCAGCATTGGTGGCACGCGCCGACGGGCGCGGGCGTGCGCACCCATTTTTCCGACGACCTGCTGTGGTTGCCTCATGCCTGCGCGCAGTACGTGCGCGCGACCGGGGATGCCGCGTTGCTCGACGCGAGTGTCCCGTTCATCGAAGGCGCAGTGATCCCCGACGGCGCCGAAGATGCGTACTACACGCCGACCGTGAACCCGGACAACGTCGCGTCGGTCTACGAGCACGCCGCGCGCGCGATCGATCGCAGCCTGAAGGTCGGCGTGCACGGTCTGCCTCTGATGGGCACCGGCGACTGGAACGACGGCATGAACCGCGTAGGCCACGAAGGGCGCGGTGAGTCGGTATGGCTCGGCTGGTTCCTGTGTCGACTGGTGCGTGAGTTCGCGCCGATCGCGCAGCGTCGCGGCGATGGCGCGCGCGCGCAGCGCTGGGAGGCAGCCGCGACGGGGTGGCAGGCGGCGCTCGAAAGCGCGGCCTGGGATGGCCAGTGGTTCAAGCGCGCGTTCTTCGACGATGGACAGGCGCTCGGGTCGCATCTGAATTCGGAAGCGCGCATCGATCTGATCGCACAGGCGTGGGCGGCATTGTCGGGCGTGGCCTCACCGGCAATGCAGCAACAGGCGCTCGCCGCGGTCGAGGCGCATCTGGTCGACCCGCAGGGGGGGCTGATCCGTCTGCTCGACCCGCCCCTCGTGCATGCGACGCCAAGTGCCGGTTACATCCAGGCGTATCCGCCCGGTGTTCGCGAAAACGGCGGCCAGTATTCGCATGGCGGCGTGTGGGCACTGATGGCGCAAGCCGCGCAGGCGAACCACCGTGGAGCGCAGGCATCGGAGCCCGGCGACATCGCCTATCGCTATTTCACCTACCTGAGCCCGGCGCACCGCTCGGCGGATCCGCAGCAGGGAGCGGTCTACGGCATCGAGCCCTACGTGATGGCCGGTGACGTCTATACCCAGCCGCCGTATGTTGGCCGCGGCGGCTGGAGCTGGTACACCGGGGCGGCGGCGTGGATGCATCGCGCCGCGATTGAATCGATTTTCGGCCTGCGTCTGGAAGCCGAACACCTGAGCTTTACCCCGTGCCTGCCCGGGCATTGGCCGCAGGCGGAGCTCACGCTGCGACGCGATCGTCGCACGATGCGCTTCATCCTGCATCGAGGCACTGCCGCGGCCGCCCTCGCGGCGACCGCGCCCTGGGCCGCGCATCTGCTGCGCCCTGGGGAAGCGCTGCACTGGCTCGACCTCGCACCGCGCAGCTGTTTCGTGATCCCGCTGCTGGGCGAGCGCGAAGTGAAGGCGGACGTGCGCGATGCGCTGCCGGCGGCGTTGCCCGGCTAGCTAGTCGGCAGGTGCCTCGGCGCCGAGGCGCCACAGCGAGACGATCTCGAGCGCCCGCGCAGCGTGCAGCGGGTCATCGACATCGGCCGCTTTACGATGCGAAGGGCGCGCGTCGAGGCGACCGACGACCTTCAAACCATTGTCGGCGAACATCGACTCGAGTTGCGTGCGCGTGCGCAGGCCGAGATGTTCCGCGAGGTCGGACAGGATCAGCCAGCCCTCGCCCCCGGCGCTCAGATGCTGCGATAGACCGGAGAGAAAGCCCTTGAGCATCCGGCTGTCGGGGTCGTAGACGGCGTGTTCGAGCGTCGAACTCGCGCGTGCCGGAACCCACGGCGGATTGCACAGCACCAGTGGCGCGCGACCGTCCGGGAACAGGTCTGCTTCGACGACCTGCACGCGTGTCGAGAATCCCAGGCGCTCGACATTGTCGCGGGCGCAGGCGAGCGCGCGCGAATCCCGATCGGTCGCGATCACACGCTCGACGCCGCGGCGCGCGAGCAGCGCGCCCAGCACGCCG
>JACMMK010000416.1 GCA_014379045.1 Burkholderiales bacterium | reverse complement strand
GCGCGGCGAGCCGCCGCCGTATCCGCCGGGCAGCGAATCGATGCTCTCGGCGATGCGTGCATTCGAACTGACCTACGACGCCTACGCCGAAGCGCAGCGTACGATGGAGCGTTACTGGTCGCTGGTGTACGTGCGCCAGGAGGCGTTGGCGACGATCGACGCCGAAGTGATTCGCGACAACCTGGTGCGCCTCGACGGCGTGCCGGTGGTGGCGAAGGTGGCGTCGTTGCCTGAGCTCGCGGCGGGGACGCGGGTACGGCTTTCGGTGGAACGGATCGACTTGTACGATCTGCTCCTCGATCTTGTCTTCGTCGAAGTTGTGGAAGTGGTGCCCGCCTAGCGCGCCACCTCCGCGCGGTGCCTCGACGGGAACGGATGTACGCCGCTTCCGGCGCGCGGCCTGGGTCCGTCGTCGCGCGGTACCGATGGCATGCCGTTTGCACAGCACTGTCGCGCCGACCCCCTCGGGCCGAGTCTTCGATGCAGCAGGAAAGGAGTGTCCATGCGATTCGGCATAGCGAAGCCCGCATTGCTGGGAGTGTTGCTGGTCTCGACGCCCACCCCGTCGGCGATGGCCGCGCAGACGTTTCCATCCAAACCGATGCGCATGATCGTCCCGTTTCCGCCCGGTGGCCTCTCCGACGGCCTTGCGCGACTGCTGGCGCTCGGCGTCGTGCAGGACTGGGGGCAGCCGATGCTGATCGACAACCGACCCGGTGCAGGCACCACGCTCGCCGCCGACCTCGTCGCCAAGGCGCCGAACGACGGGTACACGCTGTTCTTCCAGGACATCACGACCCACGGCATCAATGCGGGCCTGTACCGCAAGTTGCCCTACGACAGCGTGAAGGACTTCGCGCCGGTCGCGGTCGCTTCGGCCTCGCCGCTGATACTCGGCGTGGCCTCGTCGCTCGCGGCGAAATCGGTGAAGGAACTCGTCGCCCTCGCGAAGTCGCAGCCGGGCAAGGTCAATTTCGGCTCGTCGGGTAACGGCACGATCCTGCATCTGTCGGGTCAGCTGTTCAACAAGCTGGCCGGCGTCGATCTGGTGCATGTTCCCTACAAGGGCAGTCCGCCGGCCGTCGCGGCCCTGCTCGGCGGCGAGGTATCGATCGTGTTCGCGACCACCGGCTCGGTACTCCCGCACCTTAGCAGCGGCAAGGTGCGCGCGCTCGGCGTCACCACCGCGCGGCGCTCGCCGCTGCTGCCCGACCTCGCGCCTATCGCCGACACGCTTCCCGGCTACGACATCAAGCTCTACCAGGGCATCCTGGTGCCGGCCGGCACGCCGCGCGAGGTAGTGATGCAACTGAATCAGGGCTTCAACCGGATCATGTCGCGGCCGGAGGCGAGCGAACAATGGGCGCGTCTCGGCGCCGAGATCGTCATCGCATCGCCCGAAGAAGCGGGCCGCCTGTTTCGCGGCGAGGTGGCGTCGTTGTCGAAGCTCGCCGTCGAGTCCGGCGCGAGAATCGAATAACGCGACCGCCCGCCCGCTGCCCATGAACCGCTAAGGTGTATCGCGCCGTGCCGGCAACGCCAGGAACTGGCGCAACAGGTGATAGAAGCGGTGCCGGTTGATGCCGAACGGCGCGACATGCGCGGAGCCGGCCATGATCGACAGGTGCTTGTCCGGGTTCGGCAGTGCCTTGAAGAACGCCAGGATGTCGTCGTCGGAGGCGATGCCGTCGTGCTCGCCGCGCATGATGTAGACCGGACAGGTGAGTCGGGCGGGGTCGACCAGCGGCAGCTTGCTGCACATGTCGAGGTAGGTGCCGGTCGGCACCGAATCGCCGAATGCGAGTTCGGCATCGGCGAGATACTCGGCGACGGCGGGGTCCGACGTACCCGGCTTGTCGCGGGTGAAGATCGTGTGGAAGAACGCGCGATCGACCGGGCGCATGTTGTGGGCGCGGTACGAGGCGAGACCTTCGCGACGTTTCTCGAGCGTGCGCGAGCCGCGGCCGGTCCACACGAACGCATCGAGCACGAGCCGGTCGACGCGGTCGGGATGGTTCTGCGCGAACAGCGCGGCGCGCAGCGAACCCGACGATTGGCCGTAACAGGTGAAGCGGTGCTGACCGGTCTCGCGCTCGACCACCTCGGCGGCGACGCGCAGATCCTCGGCGCCGGTGGCGATATCCGAGTTGCTCGCGGTGCGGCTCGACCGGCCATAGCATTCGTGGTCCATCGTCCACACGTCGAAGCCGAACCCGGCGCACATGTCCATCACCGAGTACTCCGGCTGGCCGGGCACCTGCAGGTCGTAGCCGGGCACGCTCGAGAACGACGAGCCGTGGACGAGGAACAGCACCGGCGGGTTGCGCCCGCCCACCGGTTGGGTCGCACATTTTCGGTAGATGAAAAGGTCGACCTCGCCCTTTTTGGCCCAGTACTGCGCGCTCCACACGTTCGACATACCGTCTCCGTTCATCCGGCGAGTCCGAGCCGTCTCGTGGCGCCGGTGCCGCGTGACACGCCTGCGTCCGGCGGCCGTTCAACTCCCGGGGAGAATCCCGGGCGCGAGGGTGTAGCAATACTTCGCGATGTCGCCGGGTTTGGTGAACCAGACGCGGTCCTTCAGCCGATGCTCGACGCAATGCGCAAGTGCGTTGCGCAGCACGCGCAGCCGGAACGGCTGCCCGAACACGTACGGATGGATCGACAGGTTGCACACGAGAGGTGCCTGTTCACTCTGCTCGACCATCTCGTCGAACTGGTCGACCAGCATGTCGCAGAACTCATGCGCGCTGTGCTGGCGGTGGATCACCGCCGGCGAGTCGTTGAGCTCTACCGGATACGGCACCGAGAGGATCGGGCCGGAGCGCGTGCGCAGCCAGAACGGCTGGTCGTCGCACGGCCAGTCCATCAGGTAGGTATAGCCCGCTTCCTTCAGCAGATCGGGCGTCGTCGCGTTCTCATAGGCGCCGGCACCCATCCAGCCGGTGGGCGCGACCCCCTGCGCGGTGAAGGTGTCGGTCACCTCCTTGATGATCCGCGCCTCGTCGTCTTCCCACATGAAGTCGCGCAGGTTCTCGGCGTTCGTACGGCCATGCCCGACGACCTCGTCGCCGCGCTTGCGGATCGCCTCGATGATCTGCGGATAGTATTCACCGAGGAGACTGTTCGTGTTGTGCGCGGCGGGCAGCTTGAACTGTTCGAACATGTCGAAGAAGCGCCAGATCCCGATCCGGTTGCCGTAGTCGCGCCAGGAATAGTTGCGCTGATTCTGCGGCTCTCCGTGCTTCGCGTTGTCGTGTCCGCGACCCTTGCCGAAGGCGAACACCTCGACATTGGTGGTGATGCAGAACGCGAGCCGCTTGCCGCCCGGCCAGCTGTAATCCTTGCGCTCGGGCAATGGCACGTAGTCGTAACGCGTGTGCTTGGGCACCAGTCCGGTCGTCATGTTTGGCCTCGGAAGCGGGTGTGTCGAACCAGAGATCGACCCGCGAGTGCGGGTAAGGACGGCGAGAATAGCATCGAGTTCCGTCGTTCAAGTGCAGGCGCGGCAGGCGCAGGCGCTCCGTTTGTGCATGACATCGTGCACCGGGTCGCCTAGAATCCGCGGCATGCCGATGTCCGTGACGCCTCTGCAGGTTTGCCCGCCTTGCGCACCCATGTGGTGCCGGGCGCGAACTTGGGCGCGCTGACGCAGCGTCCCCACCGGTTCGAGGCGCCCGTGGCGCTGTTCCAGTCACCGCCGCTCCCGCTTCTTCCCCGCATTGGCCTGTTCGGTCTGGCGGTCATCGCTTCGCTGTCATTTCACTTGATCGTGCTGGCCGTCAACTTCAACGCCGGCGCGAACAAGCCGCGCGCGACCGCGCCGCAGCCGCTGGAGGTCGTGCTCGTCAACGCGCGCACCGTGCAGGCGCCGAGCAAGGCTGACGTGCGCGCGCAGGTCAATCTCGACGGCGGCGGCAACACCGACGAGGC
>JACMMK010000415.1 GCA_014379045.1 Burkholderiales bacterium | reverse complement strand
TCGCCGAGGCCGGCATTCGCGGCTACCGGTACGAGACCTGGTACGGCATCTTCGCCGTGTCGGCGCTGCCGCAGGCCCTGGTGCAGTGGCTGAACGCAGCGGTCAACCGGGTGCTGGTCGACCCCGCGGTAATGGGCAAACTGACCGAATCAGGCATCGAACCCGGGACCGAGACCCCTGCGGCCTCGCAGAAGTTCTTCGTCGAAGACGTCGCGCGCTGGCGCAGGCTGATCCGCGACACCGGCATCCGCGCGGAGTAACGCAGCCCGTCGGGCAACGAGACTGGACGCGACCGTCGTGCTTCGGCGGGCGCACGACCTTGCCCGGCGCCCCGACTCGCCCATCGCGCGACGCGAGACCCACGATGCGCGCGTGCCTGGCATGCAGGATCGCGGCAAGATGCCGTCCATCTGTGCATACAATCCGCGACCCATGTTCGTCGTCGTGGGGCGCTCGCAGCCGGCGCTCCCACTTCCTCAAGGAGACCCTCGATGCACTCGTCAGGCCGCCATTTCCTGCAGATTCCCGGCCCCACCAACGTTCCCGACCGGGTGCTGCGCGCGATCGACCGGCCGACGATCGACCATCGCGGTCCCGAGTTCCAGCGCCTGGGGCACGAGGTGCTCGAAGGTCTGAAGGCGGTGTTCCAGACCACCCAGCCGGTCATCGTGTTTCCTGCCTCGGGCACCGGCGCGTGGGAAGCGGCGCTGGTGAACACGCTGTCGGCGGGGGACAAGGTGCTGATGTACGAGACCGGGCACTTCGCGTCGTTATGGAAGGGCATGGCCGAGCGGATGGGTGTGGTGCCCGAGTTCCTCGCCGTCGGCGACGATGCATGGCGGCGCGGTGCCGACCCCGATGCGATCGAAGCCCGCCTCGCGCGCGACACCCGGCACGAGATCAAGGCAGTCTGCGTCGTGCACAACGAGACCTCGACCGGCGTCACCTCACGCATCCCCGAGATCCGCCGCGCACTCGATCGCGCCGGGCACCCGGCGCTGCTGCTGGTCGACACCATCTCCTCGCTCGGCTCGATCGACTACCGCCATGACGAATGGGGCGTCGACGTCACCGTCGGCGGTTCTCAGAAAGGCTTGATGCTGCCGCCGGGGCTGTCGTTCAACGCGGTGTCGGCCAAAGGCCTCGCCGCGACGAAGCAGTCGACACTGCCGAAGTCGTTCTGGAGCTGGCAGGAGATGCTCGGGCCGAATGCGAACGGGTTTTTTCCGTACACGCCGTCCACCAACCTGCTGTTTGGCCTGCGCGAAGCGCTGGCGATGCTTCAGGAAGAGGGCCTCGACCACGTGTTCGCGCGGCATCGGCGCCATGCCGAGGCGACGCGTCGTGCGGTGCGCGCCTGGGGGCTAGAGATCCAGTGCGTCGACGAGGCCGAGCACTCCGCCGCGTTGACGGCGATCCGCATGCCGGAGGGCTTCGACGAAGCCGCGTATCGCAAGGTGGTGCTGCAGCACTTCGACATGTCGCTCGGCAGCGGCCTGGGCAAACTCGCCGGCCGCGTGTTCCGGATCGGACATCTGGGCGACTTCAACGATCTGATGCTGATGGGCACGCTCGCCGGCTGCGAGATGGGACTCGGGCTCGCTGGCGTGCCGCACCGCAAAGGCGGGGTCAGCGCCGCGATGGATTACCTGAGCGAAACCGCCGCGCCGCAATGACCCGACCGCGCAACGTGCTCTTCATCACCTCCGACCAGCAGCGCGGCGACTGCTTCGGTTTCGAGGGGCGCCGTGTAAAGACACCGCATCTGGACCTGCTCGCGCAGCAGGGCACGCGTTTCGCCGCGTGCATCACGCCGAACAATGTCTGCCAACCGGCGCGCGCGTCGATCCTGACCGGTTTGCTGCCGCTGAACCACCGGGTGTGGGACAACGGCATCGACCTCGACCCCCACATCGGCGCAGCCGGCTTCGGCGGCACGTTCGCGCGCGCCGGCTACGCGACCGGATTCCTCGGCAAGGCGCATTTCTCGACCAAGCACACCTTCGAGCCGACCGGCACGCCCGAGTGCGAATTCAACATGCGCGACTACCCGCCCGGGTGGGCCGGCCCGTACATGGGTTTCAAGCATGTCGAACTGGTCGTCGAAGGCCACAATCGCACGCTGCCGCAGGCGCCGCCCGGCGGCCAGGCGTACGAGCGCTGGTACTACGGCGACGGTCTCGGCGAGTGGAAGAACCAGCGCTATGCCACCCGCCTCGCCCCCGATGTCGGCGCGGCGCAGACCTGGCACTCGGCACTGCCCCCGGCGTTCCACAACTCGACCTGGGTCGGCGATCGCACGATCGAGTTCATGCGCGCGCAGCGCGAACGACCGTTCGTGGCGTGGGCCTCGTTTCCCGATCCACATCATCCGTTCGACGCGCCCGAGCCCTGGAGCCGCATGCACCACCCGGACGAAGTCGATCTGCCGGTGCATCGCACCCGCGACCTCGACCGGCGCCCGTGGTGGCATCGCGCGAGTCTCGACGGCACACCGCAGTTGACGCGTCCCGACATGGTCGCGCACCGCGCCAAAGGCTCACGCGTGCCCGACCAGACCGACGAACAGCTGCGCCACCTGATCGCGAACTACTACAGCATGATCTCGCTGATCGACCACAACGTCGGGCGGATGATGATCGCGCTGCACGACCTGGGGCTCGCTGAGAACACGCTGGTGATCTACACCACCGATCACGGCGACTGGCTCGGTGACCACGGGCTGATCCTGAAGGGCCCGATGATGTACGAAGGTCTGCTGCGCGTCGGCTTCATCGCGCGCGGTCCGGGCATTCCGATGAACCGGGTCGTGCACGACCCGGTGTCGACGCTCGACACCGCGCCGACGCTGTACGACTACTGCGGCGTCGAGGCCTCGGGCCCGCTGCAGGGCAAGAGCCTGCGCCCGCTGATCGAGGGCACCGGCAGCCGCGACTTCGCCTACAACGAGTGGCGGATGCATCCGTCGCGCACCGGGCTCGCGCTCGATCTGCGTTGCGTGCGCACGGAGCACGCGAAACTGACGCTCGAACTCGGGTCAGGGGCGGGCGAGCTCTATCGCCTCGACGACGACCCCACCGAAATGGACAACCTGTTCGGCAATGCCGATTACGCAACGCTGCAGCGCGAACTGGTCGAGATGGCGATGAGCCGGTCGCGCGACTGGCGCGAGCCGCTGCCGGAGCCGATCGGAATGGCATAATTCGCCGATCGATCGTATCCAATCAACGTGCCATAGAGCGCGTGCGCAACTTCACGCGTCGAACGCGTGCCCCCTGGAGGAGATGACGTGTCGCTTCATGCCGCTTTCATTGCACGATCGGCGCTCGGCTGCGTCGCGCTGTTCGCCGCCATGTCGACGAGTGTCAACGCACAGGGCAAGGGGCCGGCAGGCTACCCGCTGAAGTCGATCCGCTTCATGGTGCCGTTCGCCCCGGGTGGGACCACCGACATCATTTCGCGGATGGTGAGCCAGCGCTTGTCCGAGGAGCTCGGCCAACCGTTGGTGGTCGACAATCGCGGCGGCGCCGGGGGCACGATCGCCGCCGAGATCGTCGCGCGCGCGGCCGGTGACGGCTACACGTTGATCATGAATCACCAGGGAATGACGTTCAACGCGACGCTCTACAAGAAGCTGCCGTTCAACACCGAGAAAGACTTCGCGGCGATCTCGCTGGTCGGGGTGACGCCGAACGTGCTGGTCGTGAATACGGCATTGCCGGTGAAGTCGGTGAAGGAGTTCGTCGGTTTCGTGAAGACGAAGGAACTCAGTTACGGGTCCGGTGGCGTGGGCAGCTCGGCGCATATCGCGGTCGAGTTGTTCGAACGCCTTGCCGGTATCAAGTTGCTGCACGTGCCGTACAAGGGCGCCGGCCCGGCGCTCGCCGACACGCTCGCCGGACAGGTGCAGATGATGATCGCGACGATGCCGGCCGCGGCCGGTTTCGTGCGCGCGGGCAAACTGCGCGCGCTCGGGGTCTCCGGCGCGAAACGCTCGCCGGCGTTTCCCGATCTGCCGACGATCGCCGAATCGGGCGTGCCCGGCTACGACTACGACACCTGGTACGGCGTGCTCGGCCCGGCCTCGATGCCGCGTGCGATGGTGCAATGGTTGAACGCGACGGTGAACCGCGTGGTCACCGAACAGCCGCTGCGCGATCGACTCGCCGAAACCGGGCTCGAAGTCGACACCGGAACGCCGGAGCGGTTTCAGAAGATCGTGTCCGCCGACATCGTGCGCTGGGGCAAACTGATCAAGGAAGCGGGGATACGCATCGAATGAGCACTCAAGCGAAGCAACTGCGCGCACTGATGGCGCGCCCGGCAATGGTCATCGCCCCGGGCATCTACGATGGCATGTCGGCCCGCCTCGGGCGCATGGCGGGTTTCGACGCGCTCTACGCGACCGGGGGCGGCATCGCGCGTTCGACCGGCGTGCCCGACATCAACCTGATCGATCCGTCGCACATCGTGCAGCGCCTGGCCGAGATCTGCGATGCCGTCGACTGTCCGGTGATCGGAGACGCCGATACCGGCTATGGCAACGCGCTGAACGCGTACCGGGTGATCCGGCAGTTCGCGCGTATCGGTCTGGCCGGCGTGCATCTCGAGGATCAGACGTTTCCGAAGCGCTGCGGGCATCTGAACGACAAGTCGCTGGTGCCCGCTGCCGACTTCGTGCCGGTGCTGAAGGCGGCGAAGGATGCCGACCCCGACATCGTGATCATCGCGCGCACCGATGCCGTCGCGGTCGAGGGCTTCGACGCCGCGGTGGAACGGGCACATCGCTATGCCGAGGCCGGCGCCGATGTCCTGTTCATCGAAGCGCCGACGACGCTCGAGCAGATCGAACGCATCCCGACACTGTTCGCGAAACCCGTGCTGATCAACATGTTCTTCGGCGGCAAGACGCCGCTGGTATCGGCGAGCGAACTCGAGCGCATGGGCTACCGGATCGAGATCATCCCTTCGGATGCGCAGCGCGCGGCGATCCGCGCGATGCAGCGCGTGTTCGCGACCCTGCAGCAGCACGGCGAGGCCTCGACGATGGCCGACGACATGGCCACGTTCGACCAGCGCGAAGCGATCGTCGCCACCGCGGACTGGTTCGCACGCGGTGCGGGCTACGAGGGCCGTTAGGCACGTGTCGAACTTCGCTGCCGGCCGCCCGGTCGGCGCGATCGTGTTCATCGCCTGCCTATGGGGCGCGGGCCACGCCAGCGCGCAAGGCCGCGGCCCCGGCGGTTATCCGCTGAAACCGGTGCGCGTCGTCGTCGCGAACGTGCCCGGGGGGACCACCGATCTGGTCGCGCGCGTGCTCG
>JACMMK010000414.1 GCA_014379045.1 Burkholderiales bacterium | reverse complement strand
TCGCTCGCGGCCCCGCCCGAAGCCGCGCCGGCACCCCGGGTACGCGAGGGCGCCGCGTACTCGGGCAGGTCGGGCAGCGTCTGCAGGAGCGAGCGATCGCGCACCGGCAGTCGTTTCTCCGGCGGCAGGTACGGCAACGAGTCGAGGGGCAGCCGATAGCCCATCGCCGAGTCGCCCGGCAGCAGGAACATGTGCTGGCGTCGGAGCGTCCAGTTGCCGCTGACCCATCGATCGCGACCGAAGTCCCAGGCCAGCGGCAACGCGTAGCCGACGACACGGTCGAGTCCGGTTTCGAGCAGGCGTGCGAGCCGCTGCCGTTCGAGCGGGTCGTCGAGTCGGGCGGTCAACGGGTCGAGATTCTCCGGCAGCTTGCGCTCGGCGAGGATGTAGTGAAACGCGTCTTCGTAGCCCGGTTGCAGATAGACCGTCGGCAACCCGAGGCGCTCGGTGAGCTCCTGCGCGAACGCGCTCGCTTCGCGCTCGCCGTGGCCGTAGTCGCGCGTGGTGTCTGCGAGCAACGCGGCGTCGTGCCAGACCGGACGACCGTCGGCGCGCCAGAACACCGCGAGCAACCAGCGCGGCAGCGCTTCGCCCGGATACCACTTGCCCTGGCCGTGGTAGAGCACCCCGCCCGGACCGAAGGTGTCACGCAGGCGACGCACCAGCTCGTTCGCGCGCTTGCGCTTGACCGGTCCGTCGGCGGCGATCGTCCACTGCGGCGACTCCATGTCGTCGACCGCGACGAAGGTCGGCTCGCCGCCCATCGTCAGGCGCACGTCGCCTGCCTGCAGGTCGGCATCGACCTGTCGCCCCAGCGCGTCGATGCGCGCCCACTGGTCTGCCGAGTAGGGCTTGGTGACCCGCGGATCCTCGTGGATCCGGCTGACCGTATTGGCGAACTCGAAGGCAACGACTTCGCATTCGTCGGTGAAGCCGGTGACCGCCGCCGCGCTTTCGGGGTCCGGGGTGCCCGCGAGGGGAATGTGCCCTTCGCCGGCGAACAGTCCGGAGGTCGGATCGAGACCGACCCAGCCCGCCCCGGGGATGTACACCTCGGCCCACGCGTGCAGATCGGTGAAGTCCTCCTTCGGGCCTGCGGGTCCGTCGAGCGGCTTCTGGTCCGCCACCAGTTGCACGAGATAGCCGGACACGAAGCGCGCGGCGAGCCCCATGTGGCGCAGCACCTGCACCAGCAACCATCCGGTATCGCGGCACGAACCCAACGCGCGCTCGAGCGTCTGTTCGCAGGTTTGCACGCCCGGTTCCATCCGGATCGTGTAGGCGACATCGCGCGCCAGGCGCTGGTTGATCGCGACCAGGAAATCGATCGTGCGCATCCGGGTGCGGTCGATGCCGCCGATCCAGCGCTGGAGCAGGTCGCCCGACTCGCGCAGTTCGAGATACGGCGCGAGATCCTTCTTCAACTGGGGTTCGTACTCGAACGGGAAATGCTCGAACGCGTCTTCGAGGAAGAAGTCGAACGGATTGATCACCGTGAGATCGGCGACCAGATCGACCTGCATCGACAGTTCCATTGCGCGTTCGGGGAACACGACGCGCGCCAGGTAGTTGCCGAACGGATCCTGCTGCCAATTGAGGAAGTGAGGCTCGGGCGTGATGCGCAGCGAATAGCTCTCGATCGGCGTGCGCGAATGCACCGCCGGGCGCAGCCGGATCACGTGCGGCGAAAGGTTCACCGGACGGTCGTAGCGATACAGCGTCTTGTGATGGAGGGCGACGCGAATGGTCATGTGCGCGAGTGAACCGGGAGCGTGGGGGAGGTGGCGCGGCAGCGCTCGAACGGGTGCACGGTCGGCCGCGAGGGACGCGCGC
>JACMMK010000413.1 GCA_014379045.1 Burkholderiales bacterium | reverse complement strand
GACACGTCGCACGACGTCACCGCGCCAGTCCGCCACCGGATCGGCGAGATGCGCTCCGCCGAACTGCAGTCGCGGAAACTCGCGCACCTGCACGCCGTCACGCTCGATGGCCTCCTTCTGGAACGCCACCGCGGCGAGCGGCGCCGAGTAGGTGCGCTCACGCCGCTCGCGCAGCGATTGCGCGAGCAGGTCGAGCACGCTGAGCACGTCGACCGCATAGGCGACCTTGCCGCCCTCGCCGGACCCGGGCAAGGCCGGCCGGAAGTGCAGCGAGTCCGCCAGGCCGATCAGCAGGAACACCCCGAGCACGACCGCCGACCCCACGCCGGTCGCACTGCGCGCGACCTTGCGCCATGACTCACGCAACGTCTCGCTGCGCCAGGCGATCACCGCGCACGTGAGCGCGCTCAGCAGCAGCACCAGTACGAGCACATCGGTCCAGAGCAGCACCGGCATGAACCGCATTGCGTTCATACTCATTCGAAGCGGACCCGCGGATCGACCCACGCATACGACACGTCGGTCAGCATCAGCCCGACGATGTAGAGCACCGAGCCGAGAAACACCATCGCGCGCACGATGCCGAAATCCTGCGCGTTGATGGCATCGATCGTATAGCTGCCCAGACCCGGGATGCCGAAGAACGATTCGTACAGAAGGCTGCCGAGGAACAGCGACGGGATCACCACCACGACCCCGGTGAGGATCGGGATCAACGCGTTCTGCAGCACATGGCCGAACAGCACGCGCATCTCGGACAACCCCTTGGCGCGCGCGGTGCGGACGTATTCCTTGCTCATCTCCTCGAGGAAGATCGTCCGATACCAGCGCGTGCTGCTGCCGATCCCGGCGACGATGCCGATCACCACCGGCAACAGCAGGAACGAGACCATGTGCGCGCCGTCGGCGAACCCGGAGATCGGTGCGAGCCGCCACGCCTTGGCGACCAGGTACTGGCCACCGATGATGTAGAACATCGCCGAGATCGACATCAGCACGACGCACGCGATCACCCCGGCGAGATCGAACGCGGTGTGCCTGAAGAACACCAGCAGCAGCGCGGTGGCGATGTACACCGCGAGCCCGATCACGAGGACCGGTATTGCCAACGCCAGACTCGGACCCATGCGCGTGCGTATTTCGTAGGCGATGTCGCGCTTGTCGTCGGCGGCGCCGAAATCGAACACGAACAGGCGCACCGACTTGTCGAAGAAGATCGTGTCGGTGAAGCGCGCACTGCCCTGGGCCGCGGCATTCAGGAACAGCGGCCGGTCGTAGCCGCGCTCGCGCTTCCAGTCGGCGATCGCCTCGGGCGTGACGCGTTTCACCCCGAGCTGCATGCGCGCCATGTCGTCGGGCGTGTTGACGACGAAGAACAGCGCGAACGTGAGCAGGTTGACGCCGATCAGGATCGGTATCGCATAGAGCAGCCGGCGCAGCAGATAGCCGCTCATCGGGCGCCTCCGACCCATTGCGCACCTTCCACCATTGCTCTGTCGGCGCCCACGCCCGATTCGCTTACGTCGATCCCCAGCCTGCGGCCCGGGCCCCTCGCCGCGAGGCTCACTGGACACGCCCCCGACGCCGCTCGCGCCGCCGGTATCCCACCCACGCCGGCGCGACCAACCCGATCAGCACGACGCCGGCGAGACCGAGCGGCCACAGTTTCGGCTCGTTCCAGCGCGCCTGCGCCGTCGCGCGGGCGGTCCCGTCGACACGGTGATACTTGCGTGCGTTGTGCGCCATCGAGTTGGGCTTGCTGTTGACGAGCCAGGCGTGACGCAACGTGAAATCGACCGGGTGGAAGCCCCAGACCCACGGCGCATCGCGGCGCAGGAGCTCGACCATCCGGTCGATGACCTGCTGGCGCGGTGGACCGTCGTCCATCCCCTTCATCTGCTCGAACAACCGGTCGTACTCGGCGTTGCGATAGTTCGACGAATTGTTGCCGTCGCGCCCGACCTTCGCTTCGGGCCCGTACAGGAGGAACAGAAAATTCTCGGGGTCCGGGTAGTCGGCGTTCCAGCCGAGGAAGAACATCTGGACGTTGCCCTGACGCAGCTTGTCCTGAAAGCGGTTCCAGTCGGTGACCCGCGGCACCAGCTGGATGTCGATCTTCTGCAGCTGGCGCACGTACCACTCGAGCCGCGAACGTGCGCCGGGACCGCCCCCGGTGGTATCGAGGTGGAGCACCAGCGGCTGGCCGGTCTTCGCATCGCGCCCGTTCGGATAGCCGGCCTCGGCGAGCAGTCGTTTCGCCGCGTCGATCGACTTGCGTTTCGGCGCGCCGTCGACCCAGTCGTACATGTACCGGTTCAGCCCGGCCTCGCCTTCGCGAAAGCCGATGATCCCCGGGGCGATCGGCCCCTGCGCAGGCAGCGCGCGACCGTTGCGGAAGATCGAAATGAACTCCTCCTGGTCGATCGCGATCGACACGGCATGGCGCAGCTTGCGCGCACGTTCGCGCGCGGACGCATCATTCTTCTCGCTCGAACCGACGACCGGGTCGCTCCAGTTGAAGCCGAGGTAGAAGATCGTGGTCGCCACCGAAGTCTGCAACGAGATGCCGCGCGCAGCCATCTCGTCGCTGATGCCGATGTCGCCGGAGGCGTTCATCTGCACCGCCTGATCGAACGAGTCCGAACTGATGCCGGAACTGTCGAACCATCCCTGCAGGAACTTGTTCCAGTACGGGATCTGCTCCTTCTCGAGCGTGTATACCAGTCGTTCGGTGAGCGGCAACGCACGCCCCGCATCGGTCAGCAATCCCGCCTCGCGGTCGCCGGCAGCGCCGTCGACCGGATAGGTCTCGCCGCTGAAGTGAGGGTTTCGCGCAAGCACCATGCGTCGGTTCGGATCGTTCTCGGCGAACATGTAGGGGCCGCTGCCGAGCGGATACCAGTCGAGCGAGATGTTCTTCTTCGCCAGCGCGGGCTGGGCGTAGAAGCGGTCGGCCTCGGGCGGCATCGGAGCGAAGAACGGCATCGCGAGCCAGTACACGAACTGCGGATACTTGCCCTTCAGCTTGACCCGGAAAGTGTGCCGGTCGAGTACCTGCGCGCCTTCGAGCTCGAATGACGCCAGATCGATGAACGTATCGGGCGGCGCGGCCTTGACGCGCGCGCGCAACGTCTCGGACAATTCGGTGAGCCCGACGATGTAGTTGCCCATCTTGCCGGCGATCGGCGACTGCAGACCGGGATGCGCAAGCCGCTTGATCTGGTGCACGTAGTCTTCGGCGGTGACCTCCCGGCTGCCGGTCTCGGCGAAATCGAACAGCGTGCCCACGCGCGCGGCTTCAGCGACCGTCAATGCGTGATACCGCGGCGCGCCGGCTGCGTCGAGCGCCAATGCCGGATGCGGCTGATAGCCCATCCCCGGCCGGATGCGGATGTCGTAGGTGCTGAACGCCACGCTCGCGATGGCGGCATCGGCGGACAGCTCGCGGCCCTCCCGGTCGAAGTAGCGCGCCTTCGGCACCTCGGTTGCTGCGTCGGGGATCAGCTCGAACGGTCGCCGCAGGTAGTGATACTGCAGCAGCGGCCGATAGACCTGACCGACGAACACATACGAGTCCGAGGTGTATGCACGCGCCGGATCGAGATGTTTCGGACGCTCGCTGAACGACGCGTAGATCGTGCTGGTCGCCGACGCACCGGTGTCCCCGGGATACGGATCGTTCAAGGGCCTGCCGCAGCCGGCGAGTACGAACGCCGAGAGCAGCAGCGCGGGGGCGACGCGCAGCGCCCGGCCGGCACGCTGCATCAACGGCAAGGGGCGTTCATCCAGCGCCGGTGACGATGATACGAAAGAGGCGCCCACCGGTTTCAAACCGGCCGAGGGCGGGGAGACGACGTGAACGGGAACCTGCATGCGGAATCCAGTGTAGCGAAAAGGAGGGCGCCGTAGTCGGCAACGCGATCGAAGCAATTTTGACGCCGAGTGCGGGCGCTATACTGCGCGCAGTCAATTCTGGACACGAGACGCACGATGGGTTTTCTCGACGGCAAGCGCATTCTGATCACCGGGATGCTGAGCAACCGCTCGATCGCGCACGGCATCGCAAAGGCGTGCGCGCGCGAAGGCGCGCAACTCGCGTTCACCTACCAGGGCGAGGGCGTGCGCGAGCGCGTGCAATCACTCGCCGCCGGCTTCGGTGTCGAGCGCGTCTACGGCTGCGACGTGGCGAACGACGACGATATCGCGCAGCTGTTCGCCGGGTTGGGCGCGACCTGGGATCGACTCGACGGATTGGTGCACGCGATTGCCTTCGCCCCGCGCGAAGCGCTGTCGGGCGGCCTCCTCGACGGACTCGACCGTGAAGCGTTTCGAATCGCGCACGACGTGAGTTCGTACAGCTTTGCCGCGCTCGCGAAGGCGGCGCGGCCGATGATGGGCGCGGGCGGCGCGCTGTTGACGCTGTCGTATCTGGGCGCCGAGCGTGTGGTGCCGAACTACAACGTGATGGGGCTGGCGAAGGCGAGCCTCGAGGCGGGCGTGCGCTATCTGGCTGCCGATCTCGGTCCACACGGCATCCGCGTCAACGCGATCTCGGCCGGACCAATCAAGACGCTGGCCGCCGCTGGCATCGGCGGCTTCGGCAGGATCCTCAAATTCGTCGAAGACCACGCGCCGCTTCGGCGCAACGTGACCACCGACGATGTCGGTAATGCCTCCGCGTTCCTGCTCTCCGACCTCGCGGCCGGCATCACCGGCGAGATCACCTACGTCGATGCGGGCTTCAATGTCGTCGGCGCAACGATGCCGCGTACGCCTGCCGAGTAACGCGCGTGTGGCGCGGTAGTCGCGCCCGCGCCCGGGGAAGCAGCGCGCGCG
>JACMMK010000048.1 GCA_014379045.1 Burkholderiales bacterium | reverse complement strand
TTCGTTTCCGGATCGTGGGCCGGCCTGCTCGCGCCCGGTGGCACGCCTCGACCGATCGTCGATCGTCTGTCGGGCGAGGTTGCGAAGATCGTGCGCACGCCCGAAGTGCGCACCCGGCTCGCCGAACTTGGCGTCGATCCCTCGGGAAACACGCCAGATGAATTCCGCATATTCATGGAGGCCGAGGTCGCGCGCTGGGCGAAGGTGATCAACCAGGCGAAGATCCGGCTGGAACAATGATGCGCCCCGCCTCCACCGGCCGGTTCGTGTCTGCGCTTCTGTTGGCGCTGGTCGCGTGTGCCGTCGCCGTCACTGCGCGGGCACAGGCGCAGCCGTCGACCTGGCCGTCGCGCCCGATGCGGATGATCGTCCCCTTCGCACCGGGCGGCGTCACCGATGTGCTGGCACGTCTGCTGGGTGCCCGCTACACCGAAGCGTTCGGACAGCCGGTCGCGATCGACAACCGTGCAGGGGCGGGCGGCAACATCGGCGCCGAGATCGTCGTCAAGGCCGCCGCTGACGGGCACACGATCCTGTTCTCGTCGGCGGCGCTGGCGGTGAATCCGAGCCTTTACAAAAGCCTCAGCTACGACCCTTTGAAGGATCTTGTGCCGGTCACCGCAGTGGCTTCGTCGCCGCAGCTTCTGGTCGTGCATCCGTCGGTACCGGTAACGAACGCGAAGGAGCTGGTCGCGCTGTCGCGCAAGCGCAAGGGAGGCCTGAACTTCGGCTCGAACGGCGTGGGCACGACGAGTCACCTCGCCGGCGTGCTGTTCGCGTCACTCGCCGGCGCCGAGATCACGCACGTGCCGTACAAGGGTGCGGGGTCCGTCGTCGGCGCGGTGATCGCGGGCGAAGTCGACATGAGTTTCTTCGCCACCTCGGTGGCGATGCCCCATTTGAAGTCCGGACGCCTGCGGGCGCTGGCGGTGACGACGGTGAAACCTACCAGTCTGCTGCCCGATCTGCCGCCGCTCGATCGCTTCCTGCCAGGGTTCGATACCGACAACTGGTTCGGCTCCTTTCTGGCCGCCGGGACGCCGAGAACCATCATCGAACGCTTGAACGGCGAGACGCTGAAGGCGATGAAGACACCCGAGATGCGCGCGGCGTTCGAACGCGACGGTCTCGACGCCCTCGGCTACGGGCCGGTCGAGTTCGCGCAGTTCTTTCAGCGCGAAATGGACAAGTACGCGAAGCTGGTCAAATTATCCGGTGCCAAGGCCGATTGACGCCGGGCCGCGCAGGCGCCGGTGGCCTCAGGCGGCTGCGAACTGCAACGACGCGAGCCGCGCATACAACGGGCTGGCTGCGAGCAATTGCGCATGCGTGCCGATCGCCTGGATGCGACCCTGGTCGATCACGACGGTGCGATCGGCGCTCTGCACCGTCGACAGCCGGTGTGCGATGACCAGGACCGTGCGATTTTCGGCGGCGCGATCGATCGCGGCCTTGACGAACGCTTCGCTCTCCGAATCGAGCGCGCTGGTGGCCTCGTCGAGCAGCAGGATCGGCGGGTCCTTCAGCAGTGCGCGCGCGATCGCGATGCGCTGACGCTGGCCGCCCGACAGGCGCACACCGCGCTCACCGAGCTGGGTGTCGTAGCCCTCGGGCAACCGGGAGACGAACTCCTCGACTGCGGCCATGCGCGCCGCCGAGCGCATCTCGTCTTCGGTGGCATCGGGTACGCCGTAGCGGATGTTCTCGCGCACGCTCGCGGCAAACACGACGCTGTCCTGTGCCACCACCCCGAGCTGCGCGCGTAGCCTCTGCACGTCCAGCGTGCGGATATCGACGCCGTCGATCAGGATGCGCCCGCCGCCGACATCGTAGAACCGCATCAGCAGCTGAAACAGCGTGGTCTTGCCGGCCCCCGACGGACCGACGATCGCCAGTGTCTCGCCCGGCGCGATGTCGAGCGTTACGTTCGCGATCGCTTCGGTCTCCGGACGCGACGGATAGCGGAAACTCACATGCTCGAAGCGCACCGCCCCGCGCGCCGGGGGCGGCGTTGCCGGCACCTCGGGCGCCTTGATCTCGGAGCGAGCACTCAACAGTTCGAGCAGCCGCTCGACCGCACCGGCGGCGCGCTGCAGTTCGCCCCACACTTCGGCCAGCGCACTCACCGAACCCGCCGCGACGACGGCATAAAGCACGAACGCCGCGAGTTCGCCGGCGCTCATCCGACTTGCCAGCACGTCCTGCGCGCCGAGCCAGAGGACGAAGACGATCGAACCGAACACCAGCACGATCACCGCGAGCAGCAACGATGCGGTCGCCTGCGCGCGCTGCAGGGCAGCCTCGAACGAGGACTCGATCGCGCGTCCAAAACGCTGCGTCTCGCGTGCCTCCTGGGCGAACGCCTGCACGGTCGCGACCGCGTTCAGCGTCTCGCCGGCGATCGCCGAGGATTCCGCCAGACGGTCCTGGCTGAGGCGCGACAGCTTGCGCACGCGCCGCCCGAAGATCACCAGCGGCAGCACGACCCCGAGCATCAGCAGAAAGATGAATCCGGCCAGGCGCGGACTGGTGACCACCAGCAGACCCAAGCCACCGATCAGCAGCAACCCGTTGCGTAACCCCATCGAGAAGCTGGTACCGACCGCGGTCTGCACCAGCGTGGTGTCGGCGGAAAGACGCGACAGGATCTCGCCA
The DNA here is from genome assembly GCA_014379045.1 of Burkholderiales bacterium. GTDB lineage: Bacteria > Pseudomonadota > Gammaproteobacteria > Burkholderiales > CAIKXV01 > CAIKXV01. Next base: position 7,868 of record JACMMK010000048.1, on the reverse strand, counting down.
CTTCGCATCGTCTCGAAAAAGCGCGGCGACAGCCGGATCACGTTCGAATAGACGGCGGTGCGCAGATCGGCACTGACCCGCTCGCCGAGCCAGCTCATCAGATAGAACCGGGTGCCGGTCGCGGCCGCGAGGACCACCGCGACGACGAACAGCGCGACGAAATAGCCGGTGATGTGGCCCGCGTTCTCGCGCGCGAAGCCCAGGTCGATCAGGCGCTGGAACGCCGCGGGAATCGCCAACAGGGCAGCAGCGGCGACCAGCAATGCGACCATCGCTATCACGACGCGTCGGCGATACGGCTGCACGTAGGGCCAGAGTTGCAACAACGGGGTCAGGCGCAAGACATCGTTTCCTTTCCTGGCGAATCAGGGTAAGACGGGCCGCGCGGCGGCCGACCGCAGAACGACTGCGGGACGGCCGCGACAACAACGTCACGAACCGCAGCGATTGTCCCATAGCGCCGCCGTCCAGCCGCATCCGTTACGCCGCTGCGTGGCGCAACCGATGCCGCGGGACACCGACATGTCTGCGCTGCGCTTGCCGCGCGCTGCCGCTCGGTCGCCACCGCGTCGCCTCGGTGTCGTCATCGGCCTGCACGTTGACGCGTCCGCGTGCGTTGCAGACAATGCTGGTCATGCTCAGCCACGACTGCCGATGACGCCCCAGAAAACGATCCGCATCGGCTGCGGTGCGGGCTTTCAGGGCGACCGGATCGATCCGGCGGTGATCCTCGCCGCGCAAGGCAAACTCGACTGGCTGGTGCTCGAATGTCTCGCCGAGCGCACGGTGGCGATGGCGCAACTGCGTCGGCTCGCCGACTCCGACCAAGGGTACGATCCCCTGCTGCGCTCGCGCATGCAAGCGCTGCTGCCCTTGCTCAAACGCAACGGCTTCCGTCTGGTCAGCAACCTCGGGGCGGCAAATCCGGTGGGCGCCGGGCGCGAGGTGATCGCGATGGCGCGCGCGCTCGAATTGCCGATGACGGTCGCGGTCGTCACCGGCGACGACGTCCTTGGGCTGCTCGACCCGGATACGCCGACACTCGAAACCGGGCGGGCGGTCGGCGATTACGGCGCACTGATCTCGGCCAATGCCTATCTCGGTGCCGACGCGATCCTGCCCGCGTTGGCATCTGGCGCCGAGGTGATCATCACTGGGCGCGTCGCCGACCCGTCGCTGTTCCTGGCGCCGATGATGCATGCGTTCGGCTGGCCGATCGACGATCCGGCGCTGCTCGCCCGCGGCACCGTAATCGGCCACCTGCTGGAATGCGCGGGACAGCTGACCGGTGGCTACTTCGCCGACCCGGGCAAGAAGGACGTGCGCGATCTCGCGCATCTGGGTTTTCCGTTCTGCGATGTCGAGTCGACCGGTCACGGCACGTTCGGCAAGGTCGCCGGCACCGGAGGCATGATCACCCTGCGCACGGTGAAGGAGCAGTTGCTGTACGAAGTGAACGACCCGCGTGCGTACGTCACTCCCGATGTGGTCGCCGATTTCTCCGGCGTCGTGCTGACCGATCACGGCGATGACCGCGTGCACGTCGCAGGGGCCACCGGCAGCGTACGCACCGACACGCTGAAGGTCAGCGTCGGCTATCGCGCCGGTTACCTCGGGGAGGGGGAGATCTCCTACGCGGGTCCGAACGCACGCGCCCGCGCCGAGCTCGCCGGTGCGATCGTCCACGAACGCCTGCACCACGATCTGCCCGATGTGCGCATCGACCTGATCGGCATCGACTCGACGCATCGGACCGATTTCGGTCACCCGCACGACCCGTACGAAGTGCGCCTGCGCGTGGCCGCGAGCGGCAGCACGCGTGAACGCGCGGAGCGCGTCGGACTCGAAGTGGAAGCGCTGTATACGAACGGACCGGCGGGCGGTGGCGGCGCACGCAAGTTCATCAGCGAGCGGGTCGGCATCGTCTCGACGCTGATGCCGCGCGATCTGGTCGAGACTGCGGTCGTGCATCTGTCAACTGAAACGACGACGACGATGGCCACAGCGAGCGAGATGCCGGCGGCGGTCGAGGACATCGTGGAAGTCCCGGACCCGCGCACCCCGCCGATGTTGCACGGCGCGCCGCCGCCGTGAGCACCGAGAGCGCCCCTTCGCGAAGCGTGCGTACCCTGCACGACATCGCGCACTGCCGCGCCGGAGACAAGGGCGACACGTCGATCCTGTCGCTGTTCGTCTATCGCGAAGAAGATTTCGAACTGGTCGTCGAACAGGTGACCGCCGGGGCGGTGACGGCGCATCTGAAGGATACGGTGCGCGGCGAGGTGACGCGTCATGTGCTGCCGCAGCTCGGCGCCCTGCAGTTCGTCTGCGCGCATGCGCTCGCAGGCGGCGTCACGACGTCGACCGCGCTCGACACGCACGGCAAGGCGCTGTCGTTCGCACTGCTGGCGATGCCGATCGAATCGAAGGCGGCACGGTGATGCAGGGCAGGCAGCGCCTGCGCGGGGCTGCGACAACAGCGCGGTCACCGTCGTCAGCGCCAGCGGCATCCGCGGCGTTTGCGACGTTCACGATCACAGCCGCAGTCGCGTCGGCGCCGGCTCTGGCGCAGACCTATCCAAGCAAGCCGGTCCGCCTGTTGGTGCCGTTTTCCGCCGGCGGCGTCACCGACCTTCTGGGCCGGTCGGTGGCGCAGCGACTCGGCGATGCACTCGGACAGCCGGTGGTGGTCGACAACCGCCCCGGTGCGAACACGATCATCGGCTACGAAATCCTGAACCGCGCCGCGGCCGACGGCTACACGTTGATGCTGGAAGGGTTCAACGGGCTGGTCCTCAATCCCCTGCTCTACCCGAAACTGCCGTATCGGCCCGAGGACGTCGCGCCGGTCGGACTGATCGGCTTTTCGCCGGTGATGGTCGTGGTCCCTGCGCAGCTTCCGGTCAGGTCGATCGGCGAACTCGTCGATTACGCGAGAGCGAACCCGGGCAAACTCAACTTCGGCTCGTCCGGGATCGGCGGCGTGGTCCATGTATCGACCGAATGGTTCATGGCGATCACCGGCGCGCGGATGGAACACGTGCCGTACAAAGGCGGTGCATCGGCGCTGCCCGATCTGATGGCCGGACAGTTGCAGGTCCTGTTCAACCCGCCGATCACCGCCATGCCGATGGTCAGGGCGGGCAAGCTGCGCGCGCTGGCCGTGTCGTCGACGCGGCGATTGAGCGCGATGCCCGAAGTACCCACGATCGCCGAACTCGGCTACCCCGGCTACGACGCAGCCACCTGGTTCAGCCTGCTCGGGCGGCAGGGTACCGCGGCACCCGTGGTCGAGCGCCTCGCACTCGAATTGCGCAAGGTGGTCGACACCCCCGCGTTGCGCGAACAGTTCGCCGCTCAGGCGATCGAGTTCCAATGGGGCAACGCCATAGACGTGGCCGCGCTCATCCGCAAGGACCTCGAGCGCTGGGGCGCGGTCATTCGCAAGGCAAACATCAAGGTCGATCCGCTGTGACCGTATCCGCACGGGGCGAGCGCGGCTTCAGGCCGGACCCGAGTGTCACTCGAGCTTGGCGCCGCTTTCCTTGACGAGCTTCGCCCATTTGACCAGGTCGGCCAGCATGTACTGGCGAAACGCCTCGGGCGCGCTGCCCACCGGCTCCGAACCATCGGTCACGATCCGCTCGCGCACGTCCGGCATGTTGAGGATCTTGATCAATTCGCCATGGAGCTTCGCCACCAGCGGCTTGGGCATACGCGCCGGTCCGGCGACCCCGTACCAGCCGACGAGTTCGAATCCCGGCAGTACTTCGGACATCGCCGGATAGTCGGGCAGTGCGGCGATGCGCTTCGGATTGGTCACCGCGATCGCGCGCAGCTTGCCCGCGCGCACGAGATTCTGTGCGGCCTGGATGCCAGCGAAGTTGTACTGGTATTGCCCGCCCAGCAGATCGGCGAGCGCCGGTCCGGACCCCTTGTACGGGATGTGCTGTGCCTTGACGCCGGCCATCAGGTTGAACAGCTCACCGGCGAGATGCCCGCCGCTGCCGATGCCCGCCGAACCGAAATTGAGTCCGCCTTTGTAGCCGCGGGTCCAGTCGACAAACTCCTTGACAGTCTTCACCGGTGAGGCGGGGTTGACGACCAGCAGCAGACCGGCTGCGGTCAACTGCGAGATCGGGGTGAAGTCGTTGACCGGGTGGTACGGCAGCTTGTCGTTGAGCGCCGCGTTGATCGTGTGCTGATGATAGACGAGGAGCAGCGTGTAACCATCGGGCTGCGCGCGCGCGGTGATTTCGCCGGCATTCACGCCCGACGCACTCGCGCGGTTGTCGACCAGCACCTGCTGCTTCAGGATTTCGGTCAGTTTCGCCGCGAACACGCGCGAGAGGATGTCCGTGGTGCCGCCGGGGGCAGCAGGCGTGATCAGCCGGATCGGCCGGTTCGGAAAGTCCTCCTGCGCGAACGTCGCCGGCGCAATGCCTGCCGCCAGCAGGGCGAACAGCGCCACGGTCGATGCGCGCGCGCGCGACGCGATGCGGGTGCGATGCATGATGTCTCCTCCAGGGAACGTGCGGACTGCCATTCGGGCCGGGGCGGTCTGCTGTGCAGCCAGCCCTCTCGTGGTCAACGCATTACTTCAACTTCGACATGATCTGCTCGAGGAAGCCGAGGATCAGCGCCGAGGCGACGAACGCGATGTGCACGATCGTCACCCACATTATCTTCTCGTTGTCGTATTGCGTGGAGTTGAGGAAGATCTGCAGAAGGTGGATCGACGAGATCGCGACGATCGACGACGCCACCTTGATCTTCAGGCTACCTACGTTCAGCTTGCCGAGAAACGACACGTCCTCGCCGCCGTTGTCGAACCGGCTGATGAAGTTCTCGTAGCTCGAGATCATCACCATCACGAGCAGGCTCGCGACCAGCGCCGAGTCGATCAGCCCGAGCATCGCGAGGATCATTTCGCTGTCGCTCAGCACGAACACCGAACCCGCGAGCTTGCCGAACTTGTAGAGAAACGAAACGGCATAGACCGCCAGCGCGCCTGCCAATCCGAGCAGGAACACCACCAGGATCCAGCGGCTGGCCAGAATGATGCGTTCGACCATCAGTTCGATTGACTTCATTCGATCTCAAGAGTTTCGGTTGTGAAACGCCGCCCGGACCGCGACCGCAGCGATGATACGCAAACCCCTCGTTGCCAGCGCGCGCTCCTTCGCCTACTCGCGAGCGCTACCATCGACGCTGTGACACACCCGTTACAGCACGCTGACCCGCACCCAGATACACAGGACAAGATGTCGATCGGATGGTTCCCCGGCCACATGGCCAGCGCTCGCAAGAAGGCGGCCGAAACCCTGGCGAAGATCGATGTCGTCGTCGAGGTGATGGATGCCCGGCTGCCCGGTGCCAGCAGCAATCCGATGATCGAGGCGCTGCGCCGGCACCGCCAGCGGCCGTGTCTGAAGGTGCTGAACAAGGCCGACACGGCCGACCCGGAGGCGACGGCGGCCTGGATGCGCTTCCTCGTCGACGCCCGTGCCAAGGGCGACACGGTGCAGGCGGTCGCCCTGTCATGCCGCAAGGCGTCGGATGTCGCGCGGGTGCCGCGTCTGGCGCAGGCGCTCGCGCCGCACCGCGACAATCCGCTCAAGCCGCTGCGCTTGATGGTGATGGGCATCCCCAACGTCGGCAAGTCGACGCTGATCAACGCCCTGGCGAAACGCCGGATAGCCAATGTCGGCGACGAGCCGGCGATCACCAAGAGCCAGCAGCGCATCGACGTCAGTGACCAGCTGGTGCTGTTCGACACCCCCGGGCTGCTCTGGCCGTTGATCGCGCATCCGTCCGACGGGCTGATGCTGGCTGCAAGCCACGCCGTCGGCATCAATGCATACATCGACGAAGAGGTCGCGACTTTTCTCGGCGAGACGCTGATCCGGCGCTATCCCCGCCTGCTCGCGGCACGCTACAAGTGCGACCCGACCGGGCTCGGCGGACCCGAGCTGATCGACGCGATCGCGCAGCGGCGCGGCTTCGTGGTGAAGGGCGGCAGGCCCGATCGTGAAAAGGCGGCGATCACCCTGCTCAACGATTATCGCAGCGGTGCGCTCGGCCGCGTCAGTCTGGAGACGCCGGCGAGTCGCGCCGAGATGCTGGCCGCGGCCGTTTCGGCGCAGCCCTTGGAAGACGACCCGGCGCGGGCGCCGCCGGGTCGGTGAGAGCGGCGCCGGTCATCAGACCTGAAGGTCGATCGAACGGGTGCCCACGCCGTGCGCCGACTTCCCGACACCAACAACTCGATACATTTCGGGCCCGAGCGGAAATCATTCGCTTACATCGGTGCGCTCTAATGCTGGGCAACCCCTTCATCACAACCGCGCAGGGGAGTGCCGGAGTCATTCCCGGCCCTATCGACCACAGGAGTACACCGCAATGAACAACACCTCGAAGACGCTGTTGGCTGCCGCCACCCTTGGGATCGCACTCGTGACGAGCGTCGCGCACGCCCAGCCTTTCAGCTCCCCCGATCCCGAGACGCCATCGTCCATCCAGGGGCCGGCGCGGGACGGCATGCGCAATCCCGGCAATCGTGGCCGTCACGGTGCCGATCACGAAGCGCGCCGCGCAGCAATAGAGAAGTTGACGACGCCGGAAGAGCGCGCCGCACTCCGGGAGAAGCTGCGCGACGCCTCGCCCGAGCAACGCCGCGAGATGATGCAGACCTATCGGACGGAGCTGCAGGCCCGCGCAAAGGAACGCGGGATCACGCTGCCCGAAGGCCGCGGGCACCGGCAGCAGCATCGTGCCCCGGCAGTGCAGCCGCCTGCGTGAGCGCGATCGCAACCGAAACTTCGACAGTACGACTTCAGCACGCCGTCCGTCACGCGCCGTGCTGATTTTCCGCGGCCGACCGCCCGAAGCCGCGGGCCTGGAACTCATCCCTCCAAGGCCCGCTCAGCCGCGGTGAGGAACAGGGCTTCTCAGATTCCGGGAATTTCTGTTGCCGGGTTATTGACAAATACCGCGATCCGCTGCTACAAACACGCCAAGAACAAAAGGCCAAAAGTCACAGTCGGCGCAAATATCTGCGCTCGATCCTGCGCGCTGGCCGGCACCATGGGACGAGGCGAGGCAGTGTAGTCACGCGCAATTTTTCGAGCGGATCGCGGCTGACCTAGAGCGGCTCTGCGGCCGGGAAAGGAGCGGGCGATGGCAGGCACGGAAAACGACCCCCAGGACGGACGAGGTGCGATGGCTGCCGTCCCGCCGCCCGACGCAGCGTGCGACGAAACCTGCTGGTTCCGTTCGTCCGACGATGTCCGCCAGGGCTATGTCCGCGGCATCGAGAAGTTCGACGTGAAGCCGGTGACCTACAACCAGATCGGCGACATGGCGATCTTCGAGGGCGACATCGCGCTCGGCACCGACGATGAGATGCGGGCAGTCGCGGAGGCGGTCGCTGGCGAGACGGCGGACGCCGTGCGGGCGCTCGCCAACACCGCCAGTCCGGGCGGCGAGGTCATCCATGGTATCGGCATCCCCGGACTGCGCTTCCGCTGGCCCAATGGGCTCGTTCCCTACACCGTCGTGCAACCGCTCCGGAACGCCGTCAACCAGGCGATCGAACATTTCCGTGTCAACACGCGAATCCGCTTCGTCGAACGCACCGCGGGCAACGCTGGCCAGTTTCCCAACTGGGTCTCGTTCGAGCAGCGCGACGGCTGCTGGTCGCAGGTCGGCATGCGCGGCGGCATGCAGGTCATCTCGCTCGGCGCGGGCTGCGAGTCGTTGGGGGTCGTCGTCCACGAGATCTGCCACGCACTCGGCCTGTGGCACGAACAGAGCCGCGAGGATCGCGACGGCAATGTGCGCATCGTCTGGGCCAACATTCAGGCGGG
>JACMMK010000412.1 GCA_014379045.1 Burkholderiales bacterium | reverse complement strand
GTGCCGTGGTATCAGCTGGGTTACATCATCCCGCACCGCTACACCGATTTCGACGCCTATCAGTTCTATCGCGTCGCGCCCGAAGGGATGATGCTGGTGACCACCGGACTCGATCTGGCCGAGTACAGCCTGGCCGCGGTCGAGGCGCAGCTGCCGGCGTTTCACGCGAGTCTGGATCTGCTCGCGGCGAAACCGGTCGACCGGATCGCGCTCAGCGGCGTGCCGGTCGCCGCAGCACTCGGACGCGCACGCACGCAGCGGCTGCTCGCAGAGGCGAGCGCACGCACGGGACTGGTCTGCGATACCGATCTGGAAGCGCACATCGCGACGTTGCGCCACCTCGGTGCCCAGCGCATCGCGCTGGCCACGCGCTGGCCGGAAGCGGTCAACCAGGCACTCACGGGCTACTTGGCCGAAGCCGGTATCGAGGTCCTTGCCTGTCGCTCGCGCGGGCGCACGCTCGATCAGAACAAGACCGCCGGGGCACTCGCCGATCATGAACTGGCGCTCGAACTGGGGCGCGCCGCATTGGCCGCCGCACCGTCGGCGCAGGCGCTGCTGATGCCCGGCGGACTGTGGTTCGCGATCCATGCGGTGCCGGTGCTCGAAGTCGAGTACGACGTGCCGGTGCTGCTCAACATCCTGTCGACCACGTGCAGTGCGCTGCGGGCGTATACGGGGCCCGACGCGAAGCGACCCGATCCGCGATGGGGCAGGGTATTGTCGAGCGCCAGCCTGGACGGCTCCGCCGGTGCGGCCGATCACTTGGGCGCACCCATCACATAGTCGGGCAGGAACGTCACGATCTGCGGGAACACGGTGACCAGCACGATCGTCGCCACCAGCATCATGAAGAACGGGATGGCGGCGCGCGCGACATAGAAGCTGTCGCGCCCGGTCATGTTCTGCAGCACGAACAGGTTGAAGCCCACCGGTGGGGTCAGTTCGGCAATCTCGACCAGCAGCACGATGAAGATGCCGAACCAGACCGGATCGAAGCCCGCGCGCTGAATCATCGGAATCACGATCGATGTCGTCAGCACGATCATCGAGATGCCATCGAGCGCGGTCCCGAGCAGCACGTAGATCACGGCCAGGATCGCGATCAACGCATACGGCGAAAGCCCGAGTGCGGCGACGCTCTCGGCGAGCGCACGCGGAATACCGGTGAAGCCCATCGTCACCGTGAGGAACGACGCCCCGGCGAGGATGAACATGATCATGCACGACAACCGCGTCGCGCCCATCAGGCTCGCGCCGAAGTTCGCCCATGACAGCGACTTCGACCACGCCGCCAGCGCAAGCGCGCCGAGGACGCCGTAGGCCGCTGCCTCGGTCGCGGTCGCGAAGCCCGCGATCATCACCCAGATCACGAGCACGATCAGCAGCGCGCACGGGATCAGGTTGCGCGCGGCGCGCAGCTTCTCGACGAAGGTCGTGCGCGGCTCGGGGGGCGGCTGAAGCTGCGGGTTGAGCAGCGCCCAGACGATGATGTAGCCCGACAGCAGCGCCATCACCAGGAACCCCGGAATGATCCCCGCGAGGAAGATGCGGATGATCGACACTTCCGCCGCCACCGCATAGACGACCATGATGATCGACGGCGGGATCAGTATGCCCAGCGTCGCGGCGCAGGCGAGCGACCCGATCGCTACACGCTGGTCGTAACCGCGACGTTCGAGCTCCGGCAGCGCCACCTTCGCGATCGTCGCGCAGGTCGCCGAGGACGACCCCGATACCGAGCCGAAGATGCCGCACGCGATGACGTTCGTATGCATCAGCCGCCCGGGCAGCCAGTTGAGCCAGGGCGCGAGCCCCTTGAACATCTCCTCCGACAGACGGGTGCGAAACAGGATCTCGCCCATCCAGATGAACAACGGCAGCGCCGCGAGCGTCCACGAGGCGCTGGAACCCCAGAATGTCTGGAACAGATTGATGCCGGGAGGTGTATTGGTGAAGAGGGCGAGCCCTACGAAAGCGACGATGCCGAGCGCGAGTGCGACCCACACGCCGGCTGCGAGAAAGCACGCGAGGAATGCGAGCAGCACTAGCGCGATCTGGAGCGTGCTCACGCGTCACGCGCCCTGACCGAGCTCGCCGCGCGCGCGGCGTTCGCGCTCGGCCAGTTCGTAGCTCGGCAGGCGCCCGCGCCAGACGCCGACCAGGTCGTCCAGCACCGCGCTCCACAGCAGCACGATGCCAAGCGCGAACGAGACCTGGGGGATCCAGATCGGAATCGGCAGCATGCCCTGCGCGCGCTCGTTGAACGACCAGCTCTCGACCACGAAGCCCACGACGGCAAAGGCGGCGAAGCCGAGGAAGATCGCTGCGCAGGCGAGGCAGCACAATTCGACGCGTCGCCGGCGCGCCGGGCCGAGCGTTTCGATCCACAGCGTGACGCGGATCAACTCACCGCGGCGGAACGTGTGCGCGAGCGGCAGGAACGAGGCGGCTGCGCAGAACCAGGCGGTCAGGTCGTCGGCACCGCGCACCTGCAGGCCGATCTCGCGTCCGATCACCTGCGCCATCATCAGCAGGAGGATCGCGACCACGCACAGTGCGGCAAGCACTGCAGCGCTGAGATAAAGACCGTCGAGCAGCCGTCGCGGCAGACTCGGTTTGCGTTGGGAGGCGTCGGCCGGTGGGCTCAACCGACCCTGCGTGGTAGGTGCCTGCTGCCCATCGGGTGCATCGGCGTCTCGACTACTTGGGGGTACGCAGTTGATTCAGCATCTTCTCGCCGTCGGGACCGGCACGCTTGACCCACTCCTGCTGCATCTGCTCGCCGATCTTCAGCAACGCCTTCCCCAGCGCCGGGTCCAGATCGAGGATCTGCATGCCGGCCTTGGCCATCGTCTTCTCCGACTCCTGGTCGGTCTCGCGCGCAAGCAGCCAGCCGCGCTTCTCGGCATTGGCGGCGGCGGTGAGCACGATCTGCTGGTGGTCTTTGGGCAGGCGCTGGAACGCGCGTTCATTGACGAACACGACGTTGCGTGGATGAAACGCGCTGGTGCGATAGTAGAACTTCGAAAACTCCCACGACTTCGACGCGACGCCGGTCGTGCCCGAGGTGATCATCGCCGCGACCACGCCCGTGGCGAACGCCTGCGGAATCTCGGCGGCCTGCACGGTGGTCGGCGTCGCGCCCATCAGCTCCGCCAGACGCGCGGTTGCCGGGTTGTAGGCGCGAAAGCGCACGCCCTTCATCTCGTCGAGCGATTTCCAGGGAACGCGCGTGAACACGTTCTGACCCGGCCAGGGGATCGAATACAGCACGCGCAGGCCGCGCTTCTCCATGCGCTGGTCGACGTACGGCTTCTGCACCTGGTAGAGGCGATAGGCCTGATCGAAGCCGACCGCGAGAAACGGAATGCCGTCGGCCTCGAGGAACGGGTCTTCGTTGCCGAGCGTGGACAGCAGGATCTCGCCGATCGCGACCTGTCCAGTCTGCACCGCGCGTGTGATATCGGGAAGTTTGATCAGCGCCGCATTGGTGTGGAGCGTGATGTCGAGCTGGCCGTTGGTCGCCTTGCGCACTTCATCGGTGAACGCGCGCAGGTTCACCGTGTGGAAGATCGAATCGGGATAGCCGGTGGGCAGATCCCATCGCGTCTGCGCGGCCACCCCGCCCGCGACCCCGATCAGGGCTGCGGTACCGAGGACGACCGAGGCCGCGTGGCAAAAACGAAGCAACCCGAGTTTCATGCACACTCCCTTCGCGTAGGACGACAGTTCCAGGACACCGCCACGACTTCGCATGCCTCGCGCGCACGACGTGTGCTGCGCCCGTCGCAGGGTCACACAGCGTAAACAACGACGCGCCACCGCAACGACGCGCCACCCCGCTTGCAGCCACGCGATGCAGTTGCTAAGGTCCATTCACGGTTGCAAACTTTCCAGGGATTGTCAACGTCGTCAGTGGCGTTCCGACGTCGCGTGCGTGCGGCCCCCTGCTTTCGCGGAAGTACGAACGATGAGTGGTCGGTGGGATTTCTGGGTCGATCGGGGCGGCACTTTCACCGACATCGTTGCGCGCAGGCCGGACGGCAGCCTGGTCACGCACAAGCTGCTCTCCGACAATCCCGAGCGGTACCCCGACGCCGCGCTCGCGGGAATCCGTGCGCTGCTCGGTGTGCCCGCCGGCGCAGCGGTGCCGAGCGCGCGCATCGGTGCGGTCAAGATGGGCACCACGGTGGCCACCAACGCGCTGCTCGAACGCAAGGGCGAGCGCACGTGTCTGTTCATCACGCGCGGGTTTCGCGATGCCCTTCGCATCGGCTACCAGAATCGCCCGTGTCTGTTCGAGCGCCATATCGTGCTGCCTGAACTCCTGTACCGCGAAGTGTTCGAGATCGACGAGCGCCTCGGCGCCCGCGGCGAAGTGGTGGTCGCACTGGATCTCGCCCGGGCGCGCGCGACGCTCGACGCGGCGTTCGCCAAGGGCTATCGCAGTTGTGCGATCGTGCTGATGCACGCCTATCGCCATCCCGACCATGAACGCGCGCTCGCCCGACTCGCGCGCGATATCGGCTTCAGCCAGGTCTCGGTATCGCACGAGGTGAGTCCGCTGATGAAGCTGGTCGGTCGCGGCGACACCACGGTCGTCGATGCCTACCTCTCGCCGATCCTGCGGCGCTATGTCGACCGGGTCGCGGCCGAACTCGGTGCGAACGAGGTCGACTCGCCGGTGCGCCTGATGTTCATGCAATCGAGCGGCGGGCTCACCGACGCGCGGCGCTTCCAGGGCAAGGACAGCATCCTGTCCGGGCCCGCCGGGGGCATCGTCGGCGCGGCGCGCACCGCGCAGGCGGCCGGGTTCGACCGCATCATCGGCTTCGACATGGGTGGCACCTCGACCGATGTCTCGCACTTTGCGGGCGCGTTCGAGCGCGCGTTCGATACGCTCGTCGCCGGGGTGCGGATGCGCGCACCGATGATGAGCATTCACACGGTCGCTGCCGGCGGTGGGTCGATCCTGCATTTCGACGGGGCGCGCCTGCGCGTGGGACCCGACTCGGCCGGCGCAAACCCCGGGCCGGCGTGTTATCGCCGCGGGGGCCCGCTGACCATCACCGATTGCAATGTCCTGCTCGGCAAGGTGCAGCCCCATTGTTTTCCGTCGGTATTCGGTCCCGGGGGCGACGCGCCGCTAGATGCCGACGTGGTGCGCGAGAAGTTCACCGCGTTGGCCACCGACATTGCGCGCGCGACCGGCGTCGAACGCTCGCCCGAAGCCGTCGCCGAAGGCTTCGTGCGGATCGCGGTCGAGAACATGGCGAACGCGATCAAGAAGATCTCGGTGCAGCGTGGCCACGACGTCACCGGCTATACGCTGCAATGCTTCGGCGGTGCCGGCGGGCAGCATGCGTGTTTCGTCGCCGATGCGCTCGGCATGCGCCGCGTACTGATCCACCCGTACGCGGGTGTCCTGTCAGCCTACGGCATGGGGCTTGCCGACATCAACGCGATGCGCGAGTCTACGGTCGAGGCGACACTGACCTCCGAGCTGCTGCCCGAACTCGAGCGCAGGTTCGGTGCGGCTGCGCAGGATGCGCGCGGGGAAGTCGAGCGCCAGGGTATCGACACCGGTGCGATCGAGATCGTGCGCCGGGCGCATCTTCGCTATGCCGGCACCGACACCTCGATCGCGGTCGATTTCGTCGCGCCCGGCGTTCCCGACAAGGGAGGCAGCGCGGCCGTCGCGGTGCTGCGCAGCGCCTTCGACGAGGCCTATCGCACCCGCTACAGCTTTCTGATGCCGGACCGCCAACTGATCGTCGAGTCGATATCGGTGGAGGCGATCGGGCGCACCGGCGCGGCGGTCCCGGGCGCGCACGGTGGCGATGCGACCGCGGATGAGGTGCGAGGTTCGCCTCCCGGGACGCGGCCGGCACCGGCACCTGCTGTCGACCGCAACACCACGCTCCGTGCCGACGCAGCCGGCCCGGGCCATCCGCCGCCCGCCGCACGGTCGAACGTATCGTTGTTCAGCGACAACTGCACGCACGCAGCGCCGATCTACCGGCGCGACGATCTTCCTGCGCACACGCGGATCAACGGCCCGGCGATCATCGCCGAGGCCAACGCGACGACGATCGTCGAACCGGGTTGGGCGTCGACGACGACCGCGTCGGGCAACCTCGTACTGGAGCGTGTGGTCGCACGCCCGGCGCGCACTGCGCTCGGCACCACCGCCGATCCGGTGATGCTCGAGATCTTCAACAACCTGTTCATGGCGATCGCCGAGCAGATGGGCGTGACGCTCGCCAACACCGCCTACTCGGTCAACATCAAGGAGCGGCTCGATTTTTCCTGCGCGCTGTTCGACCAGCATGGGCGCCTGATCGCGAACGCCCCGCACATGCCGGTGCACCTGGGCTCGATGGGCGAGAGCGTCAAGGCGGTCATCGCGCGCAACGCCGGCCGGATGCGCCCTGGGGATGTGTTCATGTTGAACGATCCGTACCACGGCGGAACGCATCTGCCCGACATCACGCTGATCACGCCGGTGTTCGGCGCGCCGACCCCGGCCACCGACAAACCGCAGATCTTGTTCTACGTCGGCTCGCGCGGCCATCACGCCGATGTCGGGGGCATCACGCCTGGCTCGATGCCGCCCGACAGCACGCGGGTCGAGGAAGAAGGCGTGCTGATCGACAATTTCCTGCTGGTCGAACAGGGTCGGCTGCGCGAGGCCGAGACCCGTGCGCTGCTCGGGTCGGGCGAATATCCGTCGCGCAATGTCGAGCAGAATCTCGCCGATCTGCGCGCGATGATCGCGGCCAACCAGAAGGGGGTGACCGAGCTCGCACGCATGGTCGAGGAGTTCGGTCTGGACGTCGTGCACGCCTACATGGTGCATGTGCAGGACAACGCCGAAGAGGCAGTGCGGCGCGTGATCGACGTGCTCGACAGCGGCGAGTTCGCCTACGAGATGGACCACGGCGCGGTGATCCGCGTGAAGATCACGATCGATCGCGCAGCGCGCCGCGCGACGATCGATTTCACCGGCACCTCGCCCCAGCTCGCGAACAACTTCAACGCGCCGTCGGCGGTGTGTCATGCCGCGGTGCTGTACGTGTTCCGAACGCTGGTCGACGACGACATCCCGTTGAACGCCGGATGCCTGAAGCCGATCGATCTGATCATCCCCGAAGGCTCGATGCTGCGACCGCGCTACCCCGCCGCGGTCGTCGCCGGCAACGTCGAGACCTCGCAGTGCCTGACCGACACGCTGTACGGCGCACTCGGCGTCATCGGCGCCGCGCAGGGCACGATGAACAACTTCACCTTCGGCAACGACATCCATCAGTACTACGAGACGGTCGCGGGCGGTTCGGGTGCGGGCACACTGGGCCTTGGGCCCGACGGCGTCGAGCGGGGCTTCGACGGCACCGACGTCGTGCAGACGCACATGACGAACTCGCGCCTGACCGATCCGGAAGTCCTCGAGTGGCGCTTTCCGGTGCGGCTCGACAGCTTCGAGATCCGCCCGGGCAGCGGCGGACGCGGTCGCTGGCACGGCGGCAACGGCGCGATCCGCAAGGTGCGCTTCCTCGAACCGATGACGGCGGCGATGCTCTCGGGCCACCGTCGCGTGCCCCCGTACGGGATGGCCGGGGGCGAACCCGGTTCGGTGGGGCGCAACTATGTGATCCGTGCGGGCGGGCGCCACGACGCGTTGGGCGCGTGCGACTCGACCCCGATGCAGGCGGGCGATGTATTCGTGATCGAGACCCCCGGCGGCGGCGGGTACGGCTCCGCCCCGGAGCGCTGAACGGGCGCCGCCCCAAGGGATCAGGTTTGACGGCGCGTGCCGGTCGCTCGATGGTCACAGCCTATACTTGCGCTGCGTCGGCCCGTTCTGCAGCGCGCGCGAGGCTGCCGGCAGGGGCGCTCGCACGCGCCGATCGAAACGACAAGACCTGTCACGGCGACCAACGATCGGAGAAGAACTGGAACACCCGTTCAGCGCGGCAGATCACGCGCTCGATCAGGTCGTGCGCGACGCCCCGGATGCGCACCGACTGACGCCCGCTCACCGTGGCTCGCGCCTCACACCCCTCCCCCGCACCCCTCCCTGCTCCCCGATGGCACGTGTCCCCCTGATCGACGACGATGATGTAGACCTCGCGCCGCTGATCGCACATCTGAAGCGCCAACGCGGCGGCAAGCTGATCAACCTCTATCGCGTGCTGCTAAACAGCCCGCCGATCGCCGGCGCCTGGCTCGAGTTCAACTCGGCGGTGCGCTACAGCACCGAGGTTCCGGCTTCGCTCAACGAACTGGCGATCCTGCGCGTATCGGTAGTGAACGGCGCCGCCTACCAATTCCGCGTCCATGGACCGACGCACGCGCTGCGTGCCGGGCTGACCGAGGCGCAGGTGCAGGCGATCGCGCAGTGGCGCGAGTCGACGCTGTTCTCGGAGGTCGAGCGCGCGACCCTCGCCTATGTTGACGCGATCACCCGCGATATCGAACCCGACGATGCGACCTACGCCGCAATCAAGCGCCACTTCAGCGATCGCCAGATAGTCGAACTGACCGTGTTGATCGCAGCGTACAACATGCACACCCGCGTTGCACGGGCGCTTCGGATAAACGTCGAAGCGGACGTCGAAGCGCCTGTCCACGTGCAGACTCCGAACCCGTGACGCAGGGTCCGGCACGCCGACGCTACACACCAGGGAAACCGACCATGCTGTACATCATCTATCAGGAAGACGGACCCGACAGCCTCTCGATCCGCGCGCGTACCAAGGAACAGCATTTCGCCTACCTCGACCGCCACCGCGACAAACTCGTGCTCGGCGGTGCAACGCTGGCCGAAGACGGTGCGACGCGTCTGGGCAGCGTGCTGATCCTCAACGTCGCCTCGCTTGCCGAAGCCGAGGCCTTCTCTCGGGACGAACCGTTCCGGAAGGCAGGTCTGTTCAGCAGCGTGAAGATCACACGCATGCGCCGCGGGCAGTGGTATCCCGAGAACGCCCCGGAATCGGCCGAAGGACCCTAAACGCTCACTGGTACAGCCTGCGGCTACCCAGCGTCGTCGCTGGCGCTGGCACCACCACTTAACCGTACTCCGGATACCGGGGTAACGAAGAAACAGACCCATCTCCGATGAAACCGACTTTCGCGAACCTTGACCGTCGCACCCTTCCCGCGCTGACTGCGCTGACGACGTTCACCGCGCTCGGCTCGCTCGCCGCGCTGGCCG
>JACMMK010000047.1 GCA_014379045.1 Burkholderiales bacterium | reverse complement strand
CGCAGACCGACCAGGGCGAGGCGCCCGATCAACAGTGCGGCGACGACGCCGAATACGGCGAGCCATAGCGATTCAGCGAACACCTTGCGCATCAGTCGTGACCGAGACGCGCCGAGCGCCGCACGCACTGCATACGCACGACGCTGGGTCAGCCAGTTCGAAAGCGTCAGCCCGGTCAGGTTCGCGATCGCGACGAGCAAGACCATCAGCACCGCGGCCTGGGCAATCAGCATGATCGGACCGACACGTTCGAACTGATAGTCGAGCGAGCGTTGCACAGCAACGTGCGTGCCATTGCGTTCGATGTCGCTGCGCAACGTCGCTATCGATTGCGCGCGGCGCGAAAAGTCTGCCTGGAGCTCGCGTTGCAGATCGCCAGCCGTGCGCCCCGGTTTCAGCAACGCGATCGCTGTCGCATAGATGCGCCCGCGCACGTCTTCGGTCAGCTCGCCCGCGTCGAACGCAAACGGGACATACGCTTCGGTGGTCGGGCTCGGGTAATAGAAGCCTTCCGGCATCACGCCGATCACCGTCCATGGCTCGCCCTCGATGCGCACCTGGCGGCCGACGATCGAACGGTCGCCGGCGTAGCGGGATTGCCACATCGCGTGCGAAATCACGATGACGCGGTCGCGACCTGCGACCTCGTCGCTCTCGGCCCATGCGCGACCGAGTTGCGGCTGCACGCCGAGCACATCGAACAGCGACGCAGTCGCCCGCCTCGCCTCGATGCGGTGGGCTTGTTCGGCGCCGGTCAGGCTCAGCCCGATGCGATGCGACAACGCCATCGCCTCGATCGCGTCGGCGTTGCGCCGCTCGCTGTACTCGAGCACGGACAATCCGGCATCGCCCGGGCGCTGCTGGTTCGCGCTCCACACCTGCACGATGCGATCGAGATTCGGCGTCGGCCACGGGTTCAGCAACACGCCGTTCAACAGCGCGAGGATCGCCAGGTTCGCGCCAAGACCCAGCCCGAGCGTCAACACGCAAGCGGCGAGATAGCCCGAGCGCGCCAGCAGGCTGCGCAACGCTTCGATCAAGTCACGCAGGCAGTTCGCGAACATCAGTCGCTCCTCAGGCACACCATCGGGTCAACGCGCGATGCGCGCCAGGCGGGCGCGAAGCACGCGAACAGCGCGGCACAGGACAAGGCCAGCGTCACCACGCCGAAGGTCAACGGATCGAGCGCCGAGACGCCGAACAGTTGCGCGGCGATGATGCGGCCGCTGATCACGGCAATCGCGAGCCCGAGTCCGAGCCCGACCACGAGCAGGCGCGCACCCTGGGCAAAGACCAGGCGCATCACGTCCGATTGCTGTGCGCCGATGGCGATGCGCAAGCCGATTTCTCCGATGCGGCGTCCGACCACGAACGCGAGCACTGCGTACAGTCCGATCGCGGCAAGCAGCAGCGCAATCGCGGCGAAGGTGCCAACCAGGACCAGCGGGGCGCGTCGGATGCCGAGCGAGTCGTCGATGCGCGCATCGAGGGTCGCGATGTTGAACGCGGCCAGGCCCGGATCGATCGACTGCAGCACACTGCGAAGTTGTGTGGTCAGCGCCTGCGCATCCT
>JACMMK010000411.1 GCA_014379045.1 Burkholderiales bacterium | reverse complement strand
CTAAAGAGGTTGAGGCCGCGATAATTGCCGCTCACGCCGAATTGGGAAAGCGTATCGGCAAAAAAACATTTGAGGTGGCGGTCCGGTCGTCGGCGACGGCCGAGGATCTGCCCGACGCGTCGTTCGCCGGGCAGCAGGAGACGTTCCTGAACATCCTCGGCGCCGACAACGTGATCGACGCGATGCGCCATGTGTTCGCGTCGCTCTACAACGATCGCGCGATCGCCTATCGCGTGCACAAGGGCTTCGAGCACGCCGAGGTCGCGCTGTCCGCGGGCATCCAGCGGATGGTGCGCTCCGACGTCGGTGCCGCGGGGGTGATGTTCACGCTCGACACCGAGTCCGGCTTCGACAAGGTCGTGTTCATCACCTCGTCCTATGGACTGGGCGAAGCGGTCGTGCAGGGGGCGGTCAACCCCGATGAATTCTATGTCTACAAGCCCGGGCTCGCGGCAGGCAAGAAGGCGATCATCCGGCGCTCGCTCGGCAGCAAGGCGATCAAGATGGTATTCACCGCCGATCGCGCCGCCGGCAAGTCGGTGCAGACGGTCGATGTCGACGCGGCCGACTGCCGACGCTTTTCGATCAGCGATGAGGAAGTCGAGCAGCTCGCACGCGAGGCGATGAAGATCGAAGCGCACTACGGCCGCCCGATGGACATCGAATGGGCGCGCGATGGTGAGGACGGCAAGCTCTACATCCTCCAGGCCCGGCCGGAGACGGTCAAGGCCAACGCCGAGGTCGACACCCTGCGCCGCTATCGCCTCACGCAGAAGTCCGAGCTGCTCACCTCCGGGCGCGCGATCGGCCAGAAGGTCGGCAGCGGGCGGGTGCGCCTGATCGCTTCGGCACGACAGATGGACCAGGTGCAGCCGGGCGACGTGCTGGTGACCGACATGACCGATCCCGACTGGGAGCCGGTGATGAAGCGCGCGGCGGCGATCGTCACCAATCGTGGTGGACGCACGTGTCATGCGGCGATCATCGCGCGTGAACTCGGCATCCCGGCGGTGGTCGGCTGCGGCGACGCGACCACGGTGCTGAAGGATGGCGACCTCGTGACGGTGACGTGCACCGAAGGCGATACCGGCAATGTCTACCGGGGAATTCTCGAGACCGCGATCAGCGACGTGCCGCTCGACAAGATGCCGCCGGCGCCGGTCAAGATCACGATGAACGTCGGCAACCCGGAGCTCGCCTTCGAGTTCCAGCGTCTGCCCAACCACGGCGTTGGTCTCGCACGACTCGAATTCATCGTCGCGCGCATGATCGGCGTGCACCCGAAGGCGTGCCTCGACTATCCGAACCTGCCGACCGATCTGAAGCGCGCGGTCGAGGAACGCGCATCGGGCTACGCGAATCCGCGCGAGTTCTATGTCGAGAAGATCGTCGAGGGAGTCGCGATGCTGGGTGCGGCGTTCTTTCCGAAGCCGGTGATCGTGCGCCTGTCCGATTTCAAGTCGAACGAGTATTCGAGCCTGATCGGCGGGCCGAACTACGAGCCGCATGAAGAGAATCCGATGCTGGGCTTTCGTGGTGCATCACGCTACGTGGCGCCGAGCTTCCGCGATTGTTTCGAACTCGAATGTCAGGCGATGCGCAAGGTGCGCGACGAGATGGGCCTCACCAATGTCGAGATCATGGTGCCGTTCATCCGTACCCTCGACGAGTGTCGCAAGGTGATCGCGTTGCTCGCCAAGAACGGCCTCGAGCGGGGGCGCGACGGACTGCGGCTGATCATGATGTGCGAGGTGCCGTCCAACGCCCTGCTCGCCGACGAGTTTCTCGAGCATTTCGACGGTTTCTCGATCGGCTCGAACGACATGACGCAGTTGACGCTCGCGATCGATCGTGACTCCGGTGGCTCGATCGCCGAATCGTTCGACGAGCGCGATCCGGCGGTGAAGAAGATGCTGTCGATGGCGATCCAGGCGTGTCGTCGGCAGGACAAGTATGTCGGCATCTGCGGCCAGGGACCGTCCGATCACCCGGACCTGGCGCGCTGGCTGATGGAGCAGGGGATCGGCAGTCTGTCGCTCAATCCCGACACCGTCGTCGATACCTGGCTGTACCTCGCGCAGGAGGCGGCAAAAACAGCGAAGGCTTGACCCGCCGCGCAACATTCCTTCTCTTCCAGCCGACGCGTGAGCAGGCTGGCACACAGCGAACTGTTGCGGAAATCGTGCATATTAAGGCAGCATCGTTCGGGTATCCGGGCCGACGATCTGATGGAGGAGCGCGCCGATGAAAGACGAGACGACGTTCGGTATCTTCCTGACCGGTTCCACGGATGCTGCGATACCCGTCGTGCGTGCAGCAGGCTTCAGCGTCGTCGTTGCCGTGCTGGCGACGCTGATCGTGGGCGTCGGGCCGGCATCTGCGCAGACCAAGGTGGCTCCCGTGCTCTGCATGGATTGCGGCGTGGTCGAATCGGTGCGGTCTGCCGACGCTGGCGGCGAGGCGGGCGGATGGGCCTGGGCACAGGCACGCTGGGTGGCGCGCCGGGAATCGGCTCGGGCAGCGGCCTCTTCAACAATCCGGCGGGGACGCAGGGCCGTGCGGGTTCCACTACGGGCGCGACCGGCGCCCCGAATGCCGGCAATCAGCCGGCCGCGGCTGGGGGCACCAGCATCTACGGTACGCCGCGTGCGGATCCGACGCGAACGCAGGGCAGAACCCGTGTCGAGATCGCGGTGAAGATGGATGACGGCCGCGCGCAGATGGTGACCGCGGTCAACGATGCTGGCCTGAAGACCGGCGACAGGGTACGCGTCATCGACGGCAAGCTGATGCGGATTCCCTGATCGGAACCAATCGGGTCACCGGCCGGCGAGTTGGTCGATGAGTTGACCGATCAGTGGGCCGGTGAGTTTCACGCAATCGATGGCCGAACCGCTTCAGGACAGCCGCCCCATGCCCGCGCGCACCCCGCCCCATCAGGTATCGCCGTCGAACCCCGACGTACAGGAAATACAGACCTTGCCGGAGCGCAGGATCGACATGCCCTATGCCCCGGCGATGCGGGTCACCGGGGGCGCCGACCTGCTGTTCATCTCAGGCGCGACGCCCTCGCCGCTCTACCACAGGCATCCGCACGAACTGGACGAGCATGACCATCCGAACGATATCGGCGAACAGACCCGGCGCGCGCTGGGTGCGATCAAGTCGATCCTGGACCATGAAGGGTTGGTCTGGACCGACGTCGTCAAGGTCACCAAGTACGTGACAGACATGCGCGACATGGACGGCATGGTCATGGTGCTCAGGCAGGCCTTCGGCGACTGGACGCCGGCGAGCACCACGGTCTGCGTGAATCAGCTGTCGACGCCGGGCGCGCGGATAGAGCTCGACATGATTGCCGCCTATCCGCGCGGTTGACGGGCGCCACGCCCCGCCCGCGTTGACCGACGCTAAGCCGCCTGCCGCGACAGATCGAGCTTGAACAGCTCCCGGCGCAGCACCAGCTCCCGAGGCAGTCGCGCTTTCAGTTGTTCGAACAGTTCGGCATGCGAATCGAGCTCGCGCTGCCAGGACTTGGGATCGATCCGCGTGAGCTGGCCGAATCGTTCGCGCGTAACTTCCGGCATGCCGCGGAAATCCATGTCCTCGAACTGCGGAATCCAGCCCAAAGCGGTTTCGGAGGCGCCGACCTTGCCCTGGCTGCGCTGCACGATCCACTTCAGCACGCGCATGTTCTCGCCGAAACCCGGCCACATGAAGCCACCATTCGCGTCGCGCTGGAACCAGTTCACGCAGAAGATTTTCGGCGCATGGACGATGCTGTGCCCGATGCGCAGCCAGTGGTTGAAGTAGTCGCCGAAATGGTAGCCGCAGAACGGCAGCATGGCGAACGGGTCCCGACGCACGACCCCGACCGCACCGGTGGCGGCGGCGGTGGTCTCCGAGCCCATGGTAGCCGCCATGTACACGCCGTAGGTCCAGTTGAAGCCTTCGACCACCAGCGGCACGGTGTCGTTGCGGCGGCCGCCGAACACGAACGCACTGATCGGCACGCCGTCAGGATTGTCCCATTCCGGATCGAGCGTCGCGCAGCGCTCGGCCGAAACCGTGAAGCGCGAATTGGGATGCGCGGCCGCGCGGCCGGACGCGGGGGACCAGGGCTTGCCTTGCCAGTCGATCAACTCTTTCGGTGGCGTCGGCGTCATCCCTTCCCACCAGACATCGCCGTCGGCGGTCAGCGCCACGTTGGTGAAGATGGTGTCGGCGTCCAGCATCGCCAACGCCGTCGGGTTGGTGTCCGGCCCCGTGCCCGGCGCGACGCCGAAGTAGCCGGCTTCCGGGTTGATCGCGTACAACCGGCCGTCGCGGCCGGGCTTGATCCAGGCGATGTCCTCGCCGACCGTGGTGACCTTCCAGTCGTCCATGGCCTTCGGCGGGATCAGCATCGCCAGGTTGGTCTTGCCGCAGGCGCTGGGGAAGGCGGCGGCGACGTAGCTCTTCTCACCGGTTGGCGCGGTGATGCCCAGAATCAGCATGTGCTCGGCCAGCCAACCCTGCTCCTTGGCCATGATCGACGCGATGCGCAGCGCGAAGCACTTCTTGCCTAGCAGCGCATTGCCGCCGTAACCGCTGCCGAACGACCAGATCTCCTTCGTCGCCGGATAGTGGACGATGTACTTGTGCTCCCGATTGCTCGGCCACGCGATGTCGGCCTGACCGGCCTCGAGCGGCATGCCGACCGAATGCATGCACGGCACGAATTCGCCGTCGGTGCCAAGCACGTCGTAGACCTTCTCGCCCATGCGCGTCATCAGGCGCATCGAAACCGCGACATAAGGCGAGTCGGACAACTCGATGCCGATGTGCGCGATGTGCGAACCGAGCGGACCCATGCTGAACGGGATCACGTACATCGTGCGTCCGCGCATGCAGCCCTTGAACAGTCCGCCGAGCGTGGCCTTCATTTCTGCCGGCGCGACCCAGTTGTTGTTCGGACCCGCGTCTTCCGGGTCGACGGTGCAGACGAACGTACGGTCTTCCATACGCGCCACATCGGCGGGATCGGAGCGCACCAGGAAACTGTTCGGGCGCTTGGCTTCGTTCAGGCGGATCATCGAGCCGCCCTCGATCATCTCGTTGCACAGGCGGTCGTATTCCTCCTTCGACCCGTCGCACCAGTAGAGGCGCGTCGGCTCGCACAACTCGACCATCGCGCGTATCCACTCGAGCAGGCGGGGGTGGTTCACACACGCCGGCACGCCCGACCGACGAATCACGTCGGCTGCAAGATTCTGCTCGCTCATCATCTATCTCCTCCGATTGGAATACGCTCTGCGCTGCGTACCGCCCGCCTCGCAGCGAGTTTGAACCGGTGCATCGCGGCAACCAGCGCGCTGCCCCGAAGCTACCCGTTCTGATGAGGATTGGCCGGGCATTCTGACACAAGTATTTCGCTTTCCGGCACACGCGCCGGGCGTGCCCGCATCTCCACTTCACACCGCGCCGAGCGGCCGGGCCCGACGCGGGCATCCTGCGGCGCCGGTTGGTCCGACGTTGGCTTTGCGCTATCATCCTTCAAACCAGCCATCGCCCCGGGAATGATCAAGTACATTTTTGTCACTGGTGGTGTCGTCTCTTCCCTCGGCAAAGGTATCGCTGCCGCGTCGCTCGGCTCCCTGCTCGAATCGCGCGGGCTGAAGGTCGGTCTGCTGAAACTCGACCCGTACATCAACGTCGATCCGGGCACGATGAGTCCGTTCCAGCACGGTGAAGTGTTCGTCACCGAAGACGGCGCCGAAACCGATCTCGATCTGGGGCACTACGAGCGCTTCGTGTCGACGCGGATGCACAAGGTGAACAACTTCACCACCGGCCAGATCTACGAGTCGGTGATCAAGAAAGAGCGGCGCGGCGAATATCTCGGCAAGACCGTGCAGGTGATCCCGCACATCACCAACGAAATCCAGGACTTCATCGAGCGCGGGGCGCGCGCCGCGTGGAACGGCGAGGCCGACCTGGCGATCGTCGAGATCGGCGGCACGGTCGGCGACATCGAATCGCTGCCGTTCGTCGAGGCGGCGCGCCAGATGAGCCTGCGGCTGGGCCGCGGCTCGTGCTGCTTCGTGCATCTGACGCTGGTGCCGTTCATCCCGTCGGCGGGCGAACTCAAGACCAAGCCGACGCAGCACAGCGTGCAGAAACTGCGCGAGATCGGCATCTCGCCCGACGTGCTGCTGTGTCGCGCCGATCGCCCGATCCCGGCCGACGAGCGCGCCAAGATCTCGCTGTTTTCGAACGTTCAGCTCGATTCGGTGATTTCAGTGTGGGATGCCGATTCGATCTACAAGATTCCGTCGATGCTGCATGCCCAGGGGCTCGACCAGATCGTCTGCGACGTGCTCGGGCTCGAGGTCGAGCCGGCGAACCTGACCGACTGGGACGCGCTCGTGCACGCACTCGAGCATCCGGAGCGCACGGTGCGCATCGGCATGGTGGGCAAGTACACCGACCTCTCCGATTCGTACAAGTCGCTGAACGAAGCCCTGATCCATGCCGGCATCCAGACCCGCACCCGGGTCGTGATCGAGTATGTCGACTCCGAGCAGATCGAAAGCGGTGTCGCGCCTTCCCTCGACACGCTCGATGCGATCCTGGTGCCGGGCGGTTTCGGCAAGCGCGGCACCGAAGGCAAGATCGAGGCGATCCGCTTCGCGCGCGAGCACGGCGTGCCGTATCTCGGCATCTGTCTGGGCATGCAGCTCGCGACAATCGAGTTCGCGCGCAACGTGTGTGCGCTCGCAGGCGCCAACTCGACCGAGTTCGATCCCGACACGCCGCATCCCGTGGTCGCGCTGATCACCGAGTGGATGGACCGCACTGGGCGCATCGAGCGACGCTCCGATCAATCGGAGCTGGGCGGAACGATGCGCCTTGGCGCGCAGCGCTGCCCGGTGTTCCCCGGCACGCTTGCGGCGCGCATTTACGGCGCCGAGGTCAACGAGCGTCATCGCCACCGATACGAGGTGAACAACGCCTACGTCGAGCGCCTGCAGGCCGCCGGGTATCTCGTGTCGGCGCGCACCCCGGGTGAGTCCTTGCCCGAGATGATGGAGCTTCCGGCGCATCCGTTCTTCGTGGGCGTGCAGTTCCATCCCGAGTTCACTTCGACCCCGCGTGCCGGACATCCGTTGTTCACCGCGTTCGTGCGTGCTGCGGTCGCGCATTCGACGCAGACGCGCAGCGTCGTCGAGTCGGCGCGGGAGGGTGGGCCCGACGCGGTGCCGAGCGACCCTGCAGCGCGCGTCGTCCCGGCCGTGGTGCCGGCGGCGGCCTGAATGTCGG
>JACMMK010000410.1 GCA_014379045.1 Burkholderiales bacterium | reverse complement strand
GGCGTGAGTATCCAGTGCGACTCACCGGCGACCACCGCGGCCGCGGACGCGGCGGCACCCTTGTACGGCACATGCAATGACTCGAACTTGCCCTGGGTCATCATCAGGAAGCCGGCGAGGTGGCTCTGCGAGCCGGCCCCGGCGGACGCCATGTTGACCTGGCTCTTCTTCGCGCGCGCCAGCTCGATCAGCTCGGCCACGTTCTTGACCGGCAACTGCGGCGACACCACCAGCACGTTCGGCGTACGTCCGAGCATCAGCACGAAGTCGAAGTCGCGCAGCGGGTCGAACGGCGGCTTCTCCTGCAGGAACGGTGCGATCGTCAGGGCCGGCGTCGCGAAGATGATGGTGTAGCCGTCGGGGATCGCCTTGCGCCCGATCTCCATCGCGATCAGCCCTCCGGCGCCGGCGCGGTTGTCGATCAGCACCGATTGACCGACGACATCGGACAGCCCGGCACCGACGATGCGCCCGATCGTGTCGGTGGCGCTGCCAGGGGCGTTCGGAACGAGCAGGCGCAGCGGCCGATCGGGGTAACCGACGGTCGCGGCAGCGGCGCTCGAGGGGGAGGGATCGAACACCATCGCGAACACGGCGAGCAGGGTGAACCGAATAAAACGGACGATGGCAAAGCGGTGCATGTCAACTCCCTTCGATCGTAGCTGCGTCGGACTCTGCAAGTTCCGGACCGGCGCTCACGTGTGTTGCGGCATTGGTTACCATGCCTCTGGAATACCGATTGCTTTGTCCGCGCCATCCACCGATCGAAAGAATCATGCACCCATCGCTGTCGCTGCCGCTTTCACCCCTCGCCGTGTCGGCGTTTGCACTCGCCTGCGTCGTCACACCGTCACGCGCCCAGGATTACCCGGTACGCCCCGTCCGCCTGATCGTCACCTTCACGCCCGGTGGCGGCGCAGACACTACCGCCCGGGTGTTCGGCGAGCGCCTCGCCGACCTCTGGAAACAGTCGGTGCTGATCGACAACCGCGTCGGCGCGGGCGGGTCGATCGGCGCCGAGTTGGTGCACCGGGCCCCTCCCGACGGCTACACGCTGCTGCTCGCGACCAACACGCACATCATCAACCAGGTGGTCTACAGCAGCCTGCCCTTCGATTTCGTACGCGACTTCACCCCGATCGCGGTGGTCACCGCGGGGCCGATGGTGATTGCGGTCAACCCAGCGAAGCTGGGCGTGCAGACGATGCGCGACTTCACCGCCATGCTGTTCAAGTCGCCGGGCAAGTTCTCCTACGCGAGCTGCAATGTCGCGAGCCCGCATCATTTCGGCATGGAGATGTACAAGTACGCGATGAAGATCGACGCGTTGCATATCCCGCACCGCGGTTGTGCGCCCGCGGTGGCCGATGCGGTGGCGGGT
The DNA here is from genome assembly GCA_014379045.1 of Burkholderiales bacterium. Taxonomy (GTDB): domain Bacteria; phylum Pseudomonadota; class Gammaproteobacteria; order Burkholderiales; family CAIKXV01; genus CAIKXV01. The sequence continues at coordinate 6,760 of JACMMK010000410.1, read as the reverse complement.
CAGGTCGACATCGTCGTCGCGACGCTGCCGCCGGCGATGCCGTTCTTCGCCCAGGGTCGGCTGCGCCCGATCGCGGTGCTGAGTGCGCAACGCTCGCCGTCGGCGCCGGATATCCCCACCGTGCGTGAATCCGGTATTCCGGAGCTCAAGGACTTCTCGCTCGAAAGCTACTACGGCTTCATGGCGCCGCCGAAGACGCCGGCGCCGCGCGCGGCCAGGATCGAGGCCGATGTGTTGAAGATCGCTGCGGTGCCGGAGCTGCGTACCAAGCTCTCCGGTGCAGGCATGGACATGATGGTGGTGAACGCGCAGGCGATGACGACGCTTCTGCGCACCGACTACGAGAAGTATCTGAAGGCGGGCAAGGCCGCGAACATCAAGCCGGAGTAATGCCGCCGCCGGCGGTCTTCGCGTAATACCCCGCGATCTCCTCCCCAGTCGCCTTCCACACCCCCGGAAACCGCGCGATGTGCTCGAGCGCACGCGCGAACGGCACCATCCGGTGCGGCTGGCCGGTCACGTACGGGTGCAGCGCGATCGCCATCACCCGCCCCGAGGTCGCGCCTTCGGCATAGAGCACGTCGAACTGGTCGCAGATCATCCGCTCGAACTCGAGCGGCGTCTGCTTCGAGCGCACGATCGCCGCGGTGTCGTTGAGTTCGTAGGTGTACGGCATCGACACCAGCGGACCGCCGGCGGTCGTCATCGTGTACGGCTGGTCGTCGTTGACCCAGTCGGCGACATACAGGCAGCCTTCGGCGGCGAGGTGGTCGACGGTGTCCCAGGTTTCCTGCAGCCCGGCGCCGAGCCAGCCGACCGGGCGTTTGCCGCTCGCGCGCGCGATGCGATCCAGAGACCCCGCGATCATCGCGCGCTCCTGGTCGCGCGGCACTTCGGTGTTGCGCTCGGTGTTGGTGCGGCAATGGCCCATCAGTTCCCAACCGAGCCGCACGCAATCGTCGACGATCTCGGGATGGTGGTCGCACATGTCGGCGTTGAGCGCGACCGATGCGCGGATGCCGTGCTTCTCGAGCAGGTCCATCAGCCGGAAGATCCCCACCCGATTGCCGTAGTCGCGCTGCGACCAGTGCCGCACCATCGGCGTGTGATCGCCGTCGCGCGGACGTTCGTTCGAGTCGCCCGGCATCGGCTTGTCGAGGCCGAAGAACTCGACGTTGACGATCACCCAGAGCGCGAGCCGCGCGCCGTCGGGTAACGCCCAGGGCGCGCGCCGGTTGATCGGGCTGAACGGAAACGGACCATACGGTGCAGGCTTCATCGGGCAGGGGTCATCGTGAACGTGGGTTGATCGAGCAATTCGTCCAGCGCCATCACGTCGCCGTACTTGTGCGCGATATCGAACAGCGCGAGCTGGTGGAGCATCGCGGTGAGATCGCCAACGGCTTCTTCGGCGAGCGCGACGCGATAACCGAACGACTTGCCCTCGACCGCGCTCGCACGCACCGCGCCGCTGGTAGGCGCGCCGCAGAGGACGAGAGACTGCGCATCGAGGCGCGTCAGCACGCGTTCGAGATCGGACGAAAAGAAAGCGCTCTCGCAGGGCCGCGCCACCAGCGCTTCGGTCGCGCGCGCCGCCAGCGCAGTCGCCGCACGAGTATCCGGCGGCACCGAGTGCACGACCGGAATGCCACGCGCGCGCGCGGCATCGAGCAACTGCACGGCAGCCTCGGTCCAGGGCCCCGCAACGGCAATTCCCGGGTGCACGACCAGCAGCGCCGGCTGCGTGCCGACGTTGCGTTCGCGCACGTAGGGAGAGTAGATGTAGCGGACCTGCGGGGAGATCAGCTCGCGCCAGCAGTAGTCTTCGAAGTCGCGCATCGGCGGGCGGGCCATCAGCGGACCGCCCCGGACCGGAGATGTGCGCAGGCGGTGGTGAGATCCATCACCTCGGCATACTTGAGGTGCATGTCGAACAAGCTCGCTTTCTGGATCAGGTCGCACCGGTCGAACACGCAATCGGCGACGACCGCAACCGGATAGCCCCACGACCACGCCTCGACCACGCTCGCGCGCACGCAGCCGCTGGTGCTCTCGCCGACGACGAGCACGGCATCGATGCGCAGCTCGTTCAGGAACGCGACCAGCGGGGTGCCGAAGAACGCGCTCGCGCGTTTCTTGTAGATCACCAGCTCGCCGGCGCGCGGTGCGAGTTCCTCCTTGATCCTGTACAGCCCGAGATCGGGCTGGCGGCGCTTGCGGTTGGTCGGATGCACGGTGCGCGGATCGGTCTCGGGCCGGGTGTCGTAGGTGACATGCACGACCGGCACGCCTTGCTTGCGCGCGCACGCGAACAGCTCGATCGTCGGCGGCAACGCGCGCCACGCGTACTCGCCGCACGATGCCGGGTGGGACTCGATCAACTCGGACACCGGCCGCGCGCCCCCGTCGTAGACGAGATCGTAGAGATCGACCGCGATCAGCGCCAGTCGCTGACCGGCGAACGGCGCGATCGCGCGCGCTGCGAGCAACGCGTGCGTGGGTGCATCGAGGGTGTCGGACCAGAACGTATCAGGATTCATCGCATGCCAGTGGATTGCGCTGCAGGGGGAAGCAAGTGTCGCACTGCGGACCGGAATCGCGCCAGACCGCGAGCTTATCGGGACTGCGGAAAGACATCTACCGTGCCTGTTCGCGCTGCCGTCCGGCACTTGCATCGGCACTTGAATCACTTTGCACGAGTGTCCAGAATGTTCCAGGGTCGCCGCGTGGTTGCTCGCGTCGCCCGTTGCAGACTGGCGATCCCAGGACGCGCTCTCGAACTACTTCCACTGGAGTGATGCGTATGCCGTCAGCGCCGATCTATCCCGGGGTCTACATCGAAGAAACGCCCGGCGGCGTGCGCGCCATCGCCGGGGTGGCGACTGCGGTGACCGCATTCGTCGGCTCCGCGTTGCGGGGTCCGCTCGATTCGTCGGTCGACGCGCCAGTGCGCGTGCAGGGCTTTTCCGGGTTCGTGCAGGTGTTCGGTGGACTTGCGCATGCGCACCCGATGAGTTACGCGATCGAACAGTTCTTTCAGAACGGCGGCGCGGAAGCCCTGGTCGTGCGTGTCGCCAACGCCGGCGCAGCCGCGACCGGGGCGGCCGACACGCTGAACCTCGCCGCGGCGACCCCGGGTGCGTGGGGCAATAATCTGCGGGTGCGCGTCGACCATCTGACACGACCGGAGATGGGCAACGAGCAACTGTTCAATCTGAGCGTGCGCGATACCGACACCGGCGCGACGGAGCGGTTCATGAACGTATCGGTGCTGGACACGCATTCACGCTTCGTGGGCACGGTGCTCGACTACGAGTCGCAACTCGTGCGACTCGTCGCGCCCGCGCCGGCAGATAAACCGGACGCCACTCCGGATGCCACGGACACCGAGGAGGGGGTCGATCCACTGACGGTGACGCCGGGCTCACTCGCGTTCAATGCGGACGGCGATGACGGCGCGACGATCACCGATGCGCAGGTCTCGGACCCTGCGCTGAAGGCCGCGCAGCAGGGCCTTTGGGCGCTGGCACGCGCCGACATGTTCAACCTGTTGTGTGTGCCGCCGTTCGCGCTCGACGACACCGGCGATGTCGGTGCGCAGACGCGCAGTGCGGCCGCGGATTATGCACGCGCGCGCCGCGCGCTTTATCTGGTCGATCCGCTGATTGCCTGGGAGGAGCCCGCCGATCTGCTGAGCGGTGCCGCGAGCGTCGACAGCGCGACCTGGGGGCTCGAGCGTTCCGAAAACGCCGCCCTCTATTTCCCGCGTTTGCGCTCGCCCGACGCGTTGCAGCAGGGCGCGCTCGCCGCGTTCGCACCGTGCGGTGCGGTCGCCGGCGTGTATGCACGCACCGATGCGCAACGCGGCGTGTGGAAGGCGCCGGCCGGGACCGATGCGTCGCTCACCGGTGTCGCGGAGTTGACAGTCAGGTTGACCGACGCACAGAACGGGCTGTTGAACCCGGCGGGCGTGAACTGTCTGCGCGCGTTCCCGCAGATCGGCCGGGTCGTCTGGGGCGCGCGCACGCTGCGCGGGTCAGACGCGCTCGCGTCGGAATGGAAGTACGTGCCGGTACGCCGGCTCGCGCTCTACATCGAAGAGAGCCTGTTGCGCGGTACACAGTGGGTCGTGTTCGAACCGAACGATGAACCGCTATGGGCGCAGATCCGCCTCTGCCTGGATGCGTTCATGCACGACCTGTTTGTTCAGGGCGCATTCCAGGGCCGTTCCCCGCGCGAGGCTTATTTCGTAATGTGCGATCGCGAGACGACGACGCACAACGATGTCGACCTCGGTGTCGTCAACCTCCTGGTCGGCTTCGCGCCGTTGAAGCCGGCCGAGTTCGTCGTGATCCGACTGCAGCAGAGGGCTGGACAGTGCGCCGCATGACGCCGTGGAGTCGCACTTCAAGGCGGCCCGGTGCAGCGGCCGGACCGCTTCAGAAGCGGTGGAAGCGATTGAAGGCTCGCCCGCGCTGCCGGCGGACTAAGTACGCTAGCGCACAGTAAGAACGGCGACTAACTGCTAAAACGGGTCACGGTCGCTACAACAAGAACGGCGCACACAGAAAGCGTGCGGAATATCATCGCCGAATCGCCGAGCGTCTCGATAAGAGATTACAGGCGTGGTCCAGATCGGTGGCCTGAACAATGCATACGCGGTCAGCCTCAGCGGGGTATGGGTCGTGAACAGAGCATACGGACACGGCCTTTTCCTATGGCAATTCGGGATGTACGCCGCGTAGCGGGCGTTGTGCGCGATGAAATAGACGCCGGTATGGGCGCCGCCCAGGTCGCGGAGGCGATCGTCGCTACCTGGCAGGATATCGATTTGGCGCTGACGTCGATCGTTGGTCCGCGTGGCGTGGTCGCGCTGTATCACCGCAGCGTGCGCGTCGCCGAACGCACGCATCCCTGGCTCGCGTTCGCGCATGAGGGTGGGTCGACGATGGTCGACGTCGGCGCGCTGCGGTCCGCCTTCGCCGGGCAGGATGACGCCGAAGCTGCCGCCGGCGCCGGCGCCTTCCTCCATACGTTTCATGAATTGCTGGCGAGCCTGATCGGAGGTCCGCTCACGGAGCGGCTGCTCCGCGCGGTGAAAGCCACCTCCCTCGACGACGTACCCGCGCAGGACTTCTCCAAAGCATGAACAAAGTGAAGATCGCTCTGCTTCGTACCGGCGTGCCGGGCCTCGACGAGGTGCTCGGGGGCGGATTGCCGGAGTTTTCGTTGAACCTGATCGCCGGGTTGCCCGGTTGCGGCAAGACTACACTCGCGCATCAGATCATGTTCGCGCTCGCGACACCCGAGCGTCCCGCGTTGTACTTCACCGTCCTGGGCGAGCCGCCGCTGAAGATGCTGCGCTACCAGCAGCAGTTCGAGTTCTTCGACGGTGAGGCGATCAACAAGTCGGTGCGCTTCATAAGTCTGGGGGACGGCGCCGTCGCCGGGGACCTCGCTGACGCGCTCGCCCGGATCGTCGCCGATGTAGAGACCTATGGGCCGGCACTCATTTTCGTCGACTCTTTCCGTTCGCTGACCCTCGCTGCCGGGAGCAGCGCGCACGCGTCAGACGCCTTGCCTGAATTCATCCAGCGCCTCGGCGTGCTGTTGACGAGCTGGCAGGCCACCACGTTCCTGATCGGTGAGTACTTCAACGAAACCGATGTCAATCCGGTGTTCAGTGTCGCCGACGGACTGATCTGGTTGCGCCAGAGCGTCCAGCGCAACTCGATGGTGCGCAAATTGGAGATCATGAAGATGCGCGGTCAGGCGACCCTGCCCGGGCTGCACACGTTTCGCATCGGTCCGACGGGCGTCGAGGTGTTCCCCCCCTCCGGCGCCTACCTGCCCGACACCCTGCGGCGGACGAGGGTACGGGCGAAGTTGCCGATCGTCCGGATGGGGATGGGCACGCCGCTGCTGGACGAGATGATGGGCGGCGGGCTCCCGCGCGGCTATTCACTGCTGGTGGTCGGCCCGTCCGGCTCGGGCAAGAGCATCCTGGCGATGGCTTTCCTTGCCGAGGGCGTCCGCGTCGGCGAGACCGGCGTCCTCGCGTCGTTCGAGCAGCCGACGCCGTCGCGCATTCAAGGCCTCGACGAGATGCGCGAGACCGGCTGTATAGGCATCGTCGATACGCGCGCGCCCGATCTGTCGATCGACGAGATCGTACGGTTGATCATCAGTGAAGTGAATCGCCTCGCTGCGACACGGGTGGTCATCGATTCGCTGTCGGGCTTCGAACTCTCGCTGGCACCGACCTTCCGCGATGACTTCCGTGAATCGATGTCGCGTCTCGTGACGGCGTTGGCGGCCACCGGCGTGACGGTGCTGATGACCTCCGAACTCGAAGACCGCTACATCGACCTGCGCTTCAGCCCGTACGGGACCGCATTTCTCACCGATGCAATCATCGTGAACCGGTACATCGAGGTGGACGGGCGATTGCGGCGAATGATGGCGGTGGTGAAAGTACGCGGTAGCGCGCATTCCGACGAACTGCGGCTCTACACTATCGACGAATCCGGAATCCGGATCGGAGCGGTGCTCGCCGGCCATGAAGGTCTGCTGGGCGGCAGTCCGACGATCAAGGTCGCGGGGGATCAGCTCGTCGCACTCGACGGTGCCGACGATGGCTGATTCGAGCGCGCGCGCGCCAGCCGCCGATCGCCCCGACGGCGACGGCAACGTTGCGGCGGCAGGCGTTGCCGCACTCGAACTTTCCGGACTGCGCCGGGAGGCCGAGGAGGCGCGTGCG
>JACMMK010000409.1 GCA_014379045.1 Burkholderiales bacterium | reverse complement strand
TCCGATCGCGATCATCGGCACGATCGCAATCAGCGTAGTAAAGGCGAGATTCGACGCCGAATCGACGCAACGCGCTTCGCGAAAGCGCGCGAGCGCGAGCAGGAATGCCTGGCGACTGTCGGAAATCGAGCGGCCGAGCGACAAGGTAGAGGATTCGACGGGTAGAAGATTTAACGAGTGGACGCGTGCGCAGGGGACTGACGGCCCGCCTGCCGGGCACAGCTTCGAGGGCCCACCCAGGCACACGCGCGGGCGCGCATCGCGCGACCGCGTGGCACGGGCGCATCAGGGAGGGCGTGGACAACTCGCCTATTGTCGCCGTTCGCGTACGGTGTGTACGCCGCTTCCTATAATCGGGGCGCGTCTAATCGGGTATCACGGTCCACCTCTTTCGAGACCTCGTTGAACGAAAGCCGCGCGATGCAGGAAGTGCTTGTGCTCTACTACAGTCGAACCGGTGCGGTGCGCGAGATGGCGCGACTCGTTGCCCGCGGCATAGAGCAGGTCGCGGGAATGGGTGCGCGGCTGCGTACGGTGCCGCCGGTGGCGACGATCGTCGAGACCGCCGCGCCGCCGGTCCCGGACGCCGGCGCACCCTACGTGGAGCTTGCCGATCTCGAACAGTGCGTTGGTCTCGCGCTGGGCTCGCCCACCCGATTCGGCAACATGGCCGCGCCGCTCAAGCATTTCCTGGACGGCACCGGCGCGTTGTGGGCAAACGGCGCGCTGGTCGGCAAGCCGGCGGCCGTGTTCACGTCGAGCGCGACCCAGCACGGCGGGCAGGAGACCACGCTGATCACGATGATGATGCCGTTGCTCCATCACGGCATGCTGCTGGTCGGCATTCCCTACACCGAACCTGCCCTCAGCTCGAGTCTCGGCGGCGGCACCCCGTACGGTGCCAGTCATGTCGCCGGCGGCGCGGCCGATCGCCCGGTGGACGTCGACGAGAAGACGCTGTGCGTCGCGCTCGGGCGCCGACTCGCCGAGGTCGCACACCGGTTGTCGAGATGAGCCCGCGAGGCCCGCGGCGAGGGGCCCGTCACCTGAAAGGTGACGGGATCGACGTAGCCGAGTCGGGCTCACTCATCGTCCCTGGGCGTCCGTCGATCCTGGACAGCGGAGAGAGACGATGAGCAGAAGCTCCCGCCCGCCGGGCACCTCTGCGCGCCAGGTAGCCCGCTGGCACTGGTTGTCGATCGCGAGCCTGATCGCGCTCATCGCGCTCGCCCTCGCGTGGGAACTCGTCATCGCACCGCTGCGCCCGGGCGGCTCGCTGCTCGCGCTGAAGGCGTTGCCGCTGCTGGTTCCGCTGTTCGGCATCCTGCGCGGCCGCCGCTACACCTACCAGTGGGCACCGATGCTCGTGCTCGCCTACTTCGCCGAAGGCGTGATGCGCGGGTATGGCGACGGCGGTCCGGGGTCGCTCGCCGGCTGGAGCCAGGCAACGATGGCGGTCGTCTTCATCGTGGCCGCAGCCTATTACGCGCGCGACTCGCGCCGCCTGCAGTTGTCTGCGACTGCCCCGGCGGGGCAGGGCTCTATGCCCGCTCCGGCACGCGCGGCAACGAATGGCTGAGGGCCGCGCTCAGCGCGGCGCACCGGAAAAGTACTTGCGCTGGCGCGACCGGGCACTGTCGCGAAAATACTCCCGCCACCACTGATCGGCAACGTCGAGGTGCCGGAAGGAGTCCTGCACCGCGCCGCCACGGTCCGCTGCCCACTCCCGGAACGCGTAGTGATTCCACAGCCGCATGTACTCGCCGACGTAGATGTCGGCGACGCGGGCGTTGCCCCGGATGACCAGCATGTTCTCGTCGTTCGCCGTGGTCGACGCTTCGCTGAAGTTCGCCGACCCGGTGATGACGATCGGGTCGCGGCCGAGCGGGTCGATCAGCATGAATTTGGTATGGATGTACTGGACGTGCTGGTTGAGCCCCGTCAGCTTCTCCTGCACCCAGCGGTCGAAGCGGTTGGTGGACAGGCGGTTGCCGACCGCGAAGCGGTTGGCTGGCATCCGACGCAACGCCACCATCTCCGCCTCGGCCGCCTGCCGCCGCGCCGCCGCGGTACCGGAGGCGATGAGCTTGTCGAGCAGCGCATAGCGCAACGCCGCCTTGCCGCTGCGATAAGCCTGCCTGAACTCCTCGTTCATGCCGAAGGCGAAGGTCATGAACAGTGCCCCGTCGGCGTGCGCGGCGAGTCGCGCGTAACCGTCGAGCGCGGCGCGATCTCGCTGCGGACTGAACACTGCGCGCGTGCCGGCACGACGCAGTGGCAAGGGCGCACCGACCGACAGATCCACCTGCAGCGCGTTGCGTCGCGTCAATTCGGTGCGAAGCATCTGATGATCGGGGTTGGCCGCGATCAGGTGCCAGCACTCGAGATAGCTCTTCGCGACGCTGCGCATCTCGACGATATGCACGACGTTCGCCTGCCCGAACACGCCGCCCAGCGAAAAGTTGGTCGACCCGGTGAGCACCGCTTCGGGCTGCTCGTCGCGCACCAGCACGATGAACTTGTGATGCGCGATCGGTGGACGCGTCACGTCGCTGCGCGTGACCCGATCGCGTACGAGCGACTCGATTCCGGCCGCGCGCGCCGTCGTGCGGTTCACATCGCGCGGAAACACCGCGCCCGCCGTATCCGGGGGATTGGCGTTGGCGTCGTAGAGCACTTGTACATCGACGCCGCGCAGCCGCGCCGCATCCAGCGCACGGGCGAGCGACGGCAGGCGAAATTCGTACGCCGATACCCTCAGCGCGAAATGCCGATCGGTTGCGCGTGCGACGAACGCGAGCATCGCCTCTTCCGCGCCGCGCGACAGCCACGCCCAGCGCGGATCGTCCGGCGGAGCACTCTCCAGGCTCGCCATCTGTCCGAAGCGACGGGCGAACTCCTGCGACGCGGCCGCGCCGCGGTTGAAGAACACGTCGTGATCGCCGGTGGCCTCGCATTCGGTCTTCACCTCGACCGAAACCCGGCGGAACGTCGTCAGCGCACTCGGCGTGCCGGTAAGCGCCTCGATCCGATAGGTGTACCGGTAGCCTGGTTTCGCAGTGAAGTCCGACCAGGTGAACCCCTGGATCGGATGCTGGTTGGTCGCGTACTGGGTGCCGGCCGGTCGCTTCGGATCGGTTTCTGCGAAGGTCTTGAGGCCTTCCAGCCAATACGCCTCATCCTCGACATGGTCGGTGCGATGGATGGCAAAACCCAGCAACCCCGGGCAAAGGCGCAGGTCGAGATCGAAGCCGAGCAGCACGACATGCGATCCGGCGATTGCCTGCACGGTCAGGCCGCGCACCGCTCTTCTGCTACGCATCGGTCACCTCCCCGTGAACGTGACGGCTGGAGGATGCCACGATCCGTCGTCTAAAGTCGGTTCCTGCACAGCCGTAATCAGAGTCAGGGCTTGTACTGAACGGCTCGTCGCGGTCCACAACGAAGGATCGGGCGTGCGCTTTGAAGACGTCGCACGGGAGTCGAACAGATGTTGAAGAGCGCTGCGATGCGGTTCCAGGGCACGGAGCGTCGCTGGCTCCCCTGGCTCGGCGCCACTGGGAAGATCGCGATGCGATGGGCGTGCCTGCTCAATCGTGGCCGTTGCGCCGTGCTCGAGCACACCTTCGAAGGCGTTGCACGCACTCGGCAGAGGTTGCTGACCGACTGGGCGAATGGTCATTGGGAGTTCCTGGGTGCGATCGCGCTCGACTTCGCCGCTCGTGCCGATCCGATCGACGGCGCGGCGCTGCGCGAAGCGCTCGCCGCCGCGCCCGAGTTCTCCGAACTCTTCCTGGTTTCGCCTGAGGGACGCGTGACCGCTTCGACGTTCGAACGCCACGCGGGGAAGGCCGATCTGTCCGCTGGCGCACTGAAGGCCGGGCTCGAAGCACCCTTTTTGCACGGACCCTATATCGACGCGTTGACGGCGGCGATCGGAGCCTCGGTGTCGCCCTTTCATGACCCGGTCACGCTGATGTTCTGGCAGCCGCTGGTGCACGCGGGCAAGACCCTTGGCTGCCTGTGCGCACGGATGCCGAACGACGTGATGAGCGACGTAATTCAGCGTGAAGCCGGCCATATCTTTCGCGAGTCCGGGGACAACTACCTGTTCATGGTCGAGTCACGATTCGACCCTGCAATCAAGCCGGGTACCGCGTTGTCGCGCTCGCGCTTCGAAGACGGTGCGTTCACGCTCGGCGACAACCTCAAGCAGGGGGTACGGACGCGTTACGGAATCGTGCGCGTCAACGCCCACACCGAGCTCGAACTGATGTTCAACGACCCGGCGACCGGTCAGCTGCATCCGGGCGTACGCGAGACGATTCATGCGGGCGAAAACCTGTTCGTCACGTACCCCGGATACCCCGACTATCGACATATTCCGGTCGTCGGCAAAGGCATCACGTTCACCCTGCCCGGCTCTGCCGATCGGTGGGGAATGATGTGCGAAGCGGATCTCGAAGAGGTCACGCGGCGCAGGTCGATCGGCTATCGCTCGTGTCGACTCGTTGCGGGCATGACACTTGGCACGATCGCGGTCGACGCGGCGCTCACATTCGGTTTCGGTCTGCGCTCGACCTTCTACTGGAGCGCGATGGCCGTCTGGGCGACTGCGATGCTGGCACTTCTGTACGCGTTCGCGCTTGCGCCGGCGGCACGTGCGCTCGACGCGATGTCCGGCTTCTTCCTGCGCATCGCCGAGTGCGGGGGATCGCTCGCAGACCGCCTCGACGACTCGCGCTTTCGCGACGATGGCACTGACGAACTCGCGCGCTGGATAAACAGTTTCGTCGACAAGACCGACGACACCGTGCGTCACGTGACCGGCACCGCGCTGCGGGTGAGTACCGCTTCCGACGAACTCGTGCGTGCATCGCACTCGGTCGCGGTCGCATCGCTCCGGCAGAGCGAGAACGCGGCCATCGCGGCAGCTGCGGTGGAGCAGGTCAAGGTCAGCATCGGCCAGGTGGCGGACAACGCGACCGCCGCAGCACGACTCTCCGATGCGGCGACATGCGCGGCTTCGGACGGTCGCGAGATCGTCGAACTCGCTGCAACCGAAGTGCGCGCGATCGCGACGTCGATCGAAGGCTCCAGTGGCGCCATTCACCGCCTCGACGAAAGGTCACAGACGATCGGTGGCATCGTTCGAACGATTCGGGAGATCGCCGAACAGACCAATCTGCTGGCGTTGAACGCGGCGATCGAAGCCGCGCGTGCCGGTGATCACGGACGCGGGTTCGCGGTCGTCGCCGATGAGGTGCGCAAGCTGGCCGAACGCACTGCACGCTCGACCCACGACATCAGCAAGGTGATCGACTCGATCCAGCACGACACCCACGAAGCCGAGCGCACGATGACAACTTGCACCGATCAGGCGCGCGAGGGCGTCGAGCAGGCAGCGCGCGCCGCCGAGGCGCTCGGGCGGATCAGCGAGGGCACCTCGGCAACCGCTGCGACGATCCGCGAGATCGCGCAATCGACGAGTGAACAACGAAACGCGAGCCAGGAGATCGCCTGCACGATCGACGAAATTGCGCAGATGTCCGAAACCAATGCACTCGCGGTTGGTCGCACCGAAGGCTCGGCGCGCAACCTACAGTACCTGGCGCGCGACCTCAGAAAAGCGGTGCGGCGCTTCAGCGCCGCCGCCTGAAGTCGCCGGCTGCAGCAAGCGGGCCGACCGGCCGAAACCCGTGGCGCCGCGCCGCCCGCACTGCGTAAGCGGCGAAGCGGATCGTTCCTCGACTGCTAACCTTCCTGCGGGTTCATCCGCTCGACGCTCTGCAATCGGTTGAGGGCGTTCAAGTACGCTTTGACCGAGGCCACGACGATGTCGGTATCGGCCCCGACCCCGTTGACGATCCGCCCGGCGCGTTGCAGGCGCACGGTGACCTCGCCCTGCGACTCGGTGCCGCTGGTGATGCTGTTGACCGAATAAAGCTGCAGCTCGGCACCGCTCGCGACCATCGATTCGACCGCCTTGAACGACGCATCGACCGGTCCGCTGCCCGAGGCTTCAGCCCGCATCTGCACGCCGCCGACCGTCAGCGTCACGCGCGCCTGCGGCGCTTCACCGGTCTCCGAATGTGCGCTCATCGAGGCGAGCTTGAAATGTTCGTCCTGCGGGGTGACCGTCTCGTCGGACATCAGTGCCTGCAGGTCTTCGTCGAAGATCTCGTGCTTGCGGTCGGCGAGTTCCTTGAACCGCGCGAACGCCGCGTTCAGGATCTCTTCGGACTCGACGACGACCCCGAGTTCCTGCAGGCGCGTGCGAAAGGCGTTGCGGCCGGACAACTTGCCGAGAACGATCCGGTTCGCATGCCAGCCGACGTCCTGCGCGCGCATGATCTCGTAGGTCTCGCGATTCTTCAGCACACCGTCCTGGTGGATGCCCGACTCGTGCGCGAACGCATTGGCGCCGACCACCGCCTTGTTCGGCTGCACCGCGAACCCGGTGATGCCGGCGACCAGACGACTGGCCGGCACGATCTGGGTGGCGTCGATCCGGGTGTCGCACGGGAACACGTCCTGGCGCGTGCGCACCGCCATCACGATCTCTTCGAGTGCGGCGTTGCCGGCGCGTTCGCCCAGGCCGTTGATCGTGCACTCGACCTGGCGCGCGCCGTTCATCACGCCCGCGAGCGAATTGGCCGCGGCGAGTCCGAGATCGTTGTGGCAATGCGTCGACCAGATCACCTTGTCGGCATTGGGTACCCGCTCGCGCAGCGTGCGGATCAGCGACCCGTACTGCTCCGGCATCGTGTAGCCGACGGTGTCGGGGATGTTGAGCGTCGTTGCGCCGGCCTTGATGACCGCCTCGAGTACGCGGCAGAGGAAGTCGATGTCCGAGCGTCCGGCGTCCTCGGGCGAGAACTCGACATCGTCGGTGAAGCCGCGCGCGAAGCGCACCGAGTTGACCGCGGTCTCGAGCACCTGCGACGGTTCCATCCGCAGCTTCTTCTCCATGTGGATGCGCGAGGTCGCGAGAAACGTGTGGATGCGCTTGCGCGGCGCCGGTGCGATCGCCTCCGCGCAACGGCGTATGTCCTTCTCGTTGGCGCGCGACAGACCGCAGATCGTGCTCTCGTGGATGATCGAGGCGACCGAATGCACCGCCTCGAAATCGCCGTTGCTCGCCGCCGGAAAGCCGGCCTCGATCACGTCCACGCGCATCCGTTCGAGTTGTCGGGCGATGCGCAGTTTTTCTTCGCGCGTCATCGTCGCGCCCGGGCTCTGTTCGCCATCGCGCATCGTGGTGTCGAATATGATCAGATGTTCGGTGCCCATCATGTCTCCTTGCCGCAGGGTATGCGGGAGAGGTGTTCGCGAGATGCAGTCTTGGACCACGGCGGCGTCGGATTTCGACGGCGCCGGTACGGGTGACGCAGGGGTCGTGAGGTCGGCTAGCGCGCGGGGCGCAGCAGCCAGCTGGCCAGCAGATAGCTGGTCAGATAAGAGAACAGGACGACGCGCTGGGTCACTGAAGACATTGCCAAAGTGTAGAGGGTGCCGGCGGGCCGTGCAAGCGCGCCGTGACCTGTCATTCCCGGGGCATGCCACACCCAGCAGGCACCGGACGGGTTTTTCGAGCCCCGCAGTCAGCCCGGCGGAGACTTGTCCGTCGGCGCAGAAGGCGAATCGGCGTCCGGATCTCGCCGGGCAGTCGCGTTGGCAGCCGGGTCGGGAGTGGCGCTGGACGGGGGGTTCGCATTCGGGTCGACACGCGCGACGCCCGGCACGCTCGCGCGCGAGCCGCGCATCCTGAGCAACGCCATCACGTACCCCGACAGCGCATAGAGGAGCGACACGGCCAGCAACAGTTCGGCCAGGGTGTCGGCGACCAGGCTCAACAGGCCGACCCCGATCGCCATGCCGACCACGACCGGAAACGACACCGGCTTGCGCAGGTTGATGTCCTTGCCGCTGTAGAACTTGAAGTTGCTCACCATCGAGAAGCCGGCGAACACGGTGACGATCCATGCCAGCCACTTCACGTCCCCGCCTTCGACCTGGTAAAGGCTGAACGCCCAGACGAGGCTCGCGACCAGGCCCGCCGCGGCAGGGCTCGGCAAGCCGGTGAAATAGCGTTTGTCGGCCACGTCCAGCTGCGTGTTGAAACGCGCGAGCCGCAGCGCCGCGCAGGCACAGTAGATGAAGGCCGCGATCCAGCCGAGCCGTCCCAGCAGCCAGTGCGACTGATTGCCGAGCTCCCCGAGTTGCGAGAAGTCGCGCAGCGCCCAGACATAGACAACGAGTGCGGGCGCAACGCCGAACGAGACCATGTCCGACAACGAGTCGTACTCCGCGCCGAACGCGCTCTGCGTGCGCGTCCAGCGCGCCACCCGGCCATCGAGCCCGTCGAGAATGGCGGCGACGAAGATCGCCATCGCAGCCGTCTCGTAACGCCCGTTCATCGCCTGCACGATAGCGAAGAAACCTGCGAACAGCGCCGCGGTAGTGAACGCGTTGGGCAGCCAGTAGATGCCGCGCCGGCGGCTTTCTATCTTGGCGACCTTGTGGGGGTCGGGTCGCACCATCGTCGATCAGCGCGCCCGGGCGCCCGCGTCGACCGCGGCGTCGGCGCGGGGCGCGGACGCG